>JAJJPK010000001.1:0-7843 GCA_032907565.1 Cyclobacteriaceae bacterium
ATGTTTAAGTGCATAATAGTCAGGTAGTTTGTTGCCTTCACTTGAATTAACTATCAAATGTTTTGTGGATATTTGCGTACACAATAACACAACACAGTTTATGAAGAAAATCTTTTTACCTGCACTACTCATCGCCCTGCTTGCCAGTGGTAACATGTTTGCCCAGGTAAGCGGCGGTGTGCGGCTGGGTGGGAATCTCTCGAACCTGAAATGGTCTTCGGGTGATTTCAGTGAAACCGATGACTCCAAGTTCGGACCATTCATCGGTGTGTACCTGACGGCCATGCTTAGCGACCAGCTGGGAATTCAACCCGAGTTGGCCTACTCATCTATGGGCTCAAAGGATGGAGACGACAAGGCGAAGCTGGGCTACATTGCCCTTCCCGTCCTGGTACGTTACCAGATCATCGAACAACTTCACATTCTTGTTGGACCTCAAGCATCCTTCCTGCTCTCTGCAAAGTATGAGGAAGACGGCGAGGATTACGACATCAAGGAAGACGTGAAGGGGCTCGACTTCGGTGCAGTGTTCGGTATTGGCGCCGACATCGACAGGTTCAACGTTGGCCTTCGTTACGGGCTCGGCCTGGCGAACATTTTTGAGTCGGACGAAGATGTGGAAGTTAAGAGCCGAGAGCCGCGCGCTTAAGATTGTTCTCGGATACTGGTTGTTCGGCAGGAACTGATACGCATCTGCAAGAAACACGAAAGGCTGCTTCGGCAGCCTTTTTTATTTTCCTTACACTACCTCGATGAGATCGTAATTCTGGTGCAGGTCGGGATTTTAATCAGGGGTTTGAACGTAAGAATGGTGTATGTTTAAGTTGCATAATGGTCAGTGGTTGTAGCTATCCTCTGAATTAATTTTAAAATGTTTTTGAGATATTTGCTGCACACATTTACTAAACAGTTTTTTTATGAAAAGAATCTTTTTGTCTGCACTGCTTATTGCGTTGCTTGCCAGCGGTAATTTGTTTGCGCAAGTAAGTGGTGGTGTGCGTTTAGGTGGGAACCTTTCTAACCTCCATTACACTGATGGGGGCGACATTAGCGAGTCTGACGATTCGAAGTTCGGACCTCTCTTTGGTCTGTATCTGACAGCCATGCTCAGCGATCAGTTTGGTATTCAACCTGAACTGGTGTATTCGGCTATGGGCTCCAAAGAAGGAGATGGCAAGCTGAAACTCAATTACATCGCCCTTCCTGTCCTGGCGCGTTACCAGGTAGCAGAACAATTCCATATTCTTCTTGGGCCTCAGATCGGTTTCATTGCCTCTGCAAAATATGCTGAAGGTGATGAAGACGAAGACATTAAGGATGACGTGGAAAGCCTTGATGTGAGTGGTGTGCTCGGCGTTGGTGCCGACTTTGATCGCTTCAATGTGGGCGTCCGCTATGCCCTTGGGTTTACAAGCATGTTTGATTCCGCCGAAGGTGACATTAAGGTCAAGAACAGAGCATTACAGCTTGTGCTTGGGTACCGCTTGTTTGGTAACTAATACCATTCGGTAAAAAGAAAAATGGCTGCCATCTGGCAGCCTTTTTATTTTGTCTATATAACCTCGATGAGGTAATAGTTTTTCTTACCCTTTTGAGCGACCAGATACTTGCCGCGCAACAGCTGAAACTCCGTTGGCTTGGCAGCGTCAGATACCCTGGCCTTGTTGATGCTTACACCTCCGGCGGTGATCATCTTGCGGGCTTCACCCTTGGAGGAAAAGATACTCCCTTGGGTTGCTACGGAGAGGAGATCAATTACGTTGGTGCATTGCTCAAATTCGCTTCGCGGTATCTTGATTTGAGGAACGCCTTCAAATACCGCAAGCAACGTGGCTTCATCCAGGCTCACCAGTTGTTCCGTCGTTGAGTTCCCAAACAGTATGGCGGACGCGGCAACCGCGCTCTCGTAGTCGGCTCTGGAATGTACCCTGACCGTTACGTCTTCAGCGAGTGCTTGCTGCAACTTTCGCTTATGCGGTGCCGTAGCATGTTCGGCGATAAGGGCTTCGATCTCTTCGCGACCACGAAGCGTGAAGATCCTGATGTAGTTCGCTGCGTCCTCGTCTGATGCATTCAGCCAGTATTGATAAAACCTGTATGCGGAAGTCTTTAAAGGATCAAGCCATACGTTACCCTGTTCCGTTTTTCCGAATTTCGTTCCATCAGCCTTACGGATGAGGGGAGTGGTAAGCGCGTAGGCTTCTCCGCCGTCGATCTTTCGGATGAGTTCCGTGCCAGTGACAATGTTTCCCCATTGGTCGGAGCCGCCCATCTGGATGCGGCAGTTCTTGTTCCGATAGAGCCACAGAAAATCGTATCCCTGGATGAGTTGGTAACTGAATTCCGTAAACGACATGCCCGACTCGAGTCGTTGCTTAACGGAATCCTTCGCCATCATGTAGTTGACGGTGATGTGTTTGCCAACGTCGCGGATGAAATCCAGGAAGCGGTACTCGCGAAACCAGTCGTAATTGTTCACCATTTCCGCCTGGTTCCCCTTCGTACCGAAGTCGAGGAATTTTTCGAGTTGTTTCTTGACGCACGACAGGTTGTGTTGAATCACATCCTCGGACAGCAGGTTGCGTTCTGCCGACTTTCCAGAGGGATCGCCCACCATGCCAGTGGCTCCACCTACCAGCGCAATGGGCTTGTGGCCACACGTCTGGAAGTGTACGAGCGTCATAATCTGGACCAGATTCCCGATATGAAGGGAGTCAGCCGTTGGGTCGAATCCGACATACCCCACGGTCATCTCGCGGGTGAGTTGGGACTCGGTGCCGGGCATGATGTCGTGGACCATGCCACGCCACCGAAGTTCTTCTACAAAGTTTTTTACCATCCGTGCGCCGGTAGGGCCTTTCGTAAATTTGCGCAAATATAATACACTTCACGAATGCTCCTGACCGGACACCGGGCTTCACTGCGTTTTCGTGAAGGATTGGTCGTGCGCTATGCCGTTGGACGAAAAGCGATAGATGTCCGGCAGCGCGTCAGTGCTCCCCAGGCTGACGTTCAGGTCTTTGATCAGCCCGGTCTTGAGCGAGCATACCCACCCGTGTATGGCGGGATAATTGCGCCGACTCCATGAATTCTGTATGATGGACGTCTTGCTCAGATCGAGCACCTGCTCGACTACATTGAGTTCTACGAATCGGTCGAAACGCTGCTCCATATCGGTTATGGCGTCCAGTTCTGCGGCATGCAGGCGATACACATCTTTGATTACGCGAAGCCAGTTGTCGATAATGCCGAACTGTTGGTTTTGCATAGCCGCCAACACGCCCCCGCAGCCGTAGTGTCCACAGACAATGACATGCTTTACCTCGAGGATGTTGACTGCATAATCCAGCACGGACAGCATGTTCATGTCGGTGTGGACTACGAGGTTGGCGATGTTGCGATGTACAAAAATATCACCCGGATTGGTCCCCGTGATTTGGTTCGCTGGTACGCGACTGTCGGCGCATCCGATCCATAGTACTTCGGGTCGTTGCGCCTTTGCGAGGTTATTGAAATAGTCCGGGTCGTTGTCCAGTTTTTCCCGGACCCATTTACGATTGCCGTCAAGTAATGCTTGATATATCGATTCCATGAATACTTATTTCTTATTTAATGGTTAGTACTTCTTCTTCAGGTTCGGGCGCTTTCCGTACCGGTTCTGGCTGGACTTGTGGTTCTTCTGAAAGGTCAGTCTCAACGTCGTCAAGGAGGCGGAAGCGCCGTGCGATATAGAAAAAGATCGTTCCTGTGACGACCGCTATGTTAAGATCTATCAGGATCGTGACCACGGTAGTGTACAGGATAAACAGGAACTGCAGGTTGCGAACGCGGTTCGTATACCAGCGTCGCCCGAAATAGCTTGAGATGAACTCCTTGTCGCACACGTCCAGGCCTGCCTTAAGCAACACACCTATGAACACCGCTGCGGGTACAAGGGTGAGATAATCCTTAAGGAGAATAATGCTGATCAGTGCAAACACGCCGATCAATACACCGGCGAGCCGCGACCGCGCACCTTCTTTGATGAGCAGCACCGATCGGATGGTTGCCTGCGCACCCGGGATGCCCTGGAACAGTGCGGATGCACCGTTGGCAAGGCCTTGAGCTACAAGCTCCTTGTTGAGTTTGGACTTTTCGCGGGTGAGGCGGTCGACCACCAACGCGGTCAGGAGGGAGTCGAGGTACGCCAGCATGGTCAGCTGGAGGGCGAAAGGCGCCGCCATGGTGAGGTACTTCCATTGGAATATTTCGCTTCCCGGGAAATAGTTGCCCAGCGTGGCCATATATGCGCCCACGGATTCCACAGAATTCCCGAGCGCGACCTTTTCAATGTTGAAGTTGAACATCACGGCTATGGCTGTCATCAGGATGATGCTCCACAGCACGCCGGAGATGAAAGACCGGATTTGAGGCCGTATTGCGAGCTTTTTTACACCCCAGATGATCACGTAGATCAGGGCGAAGGTGACCAATGCGACGATCAGATTGATCCCGATACCGCCGAGCATCGGTTCGTTTCCATCTCCGATAGCAAACACACGGGCGAACTGATCCGCCCAGATCAGGAACGCAATTCCGTTCATGAACCCGAGGATCACTACGTTCGGGACGAGCCGTATCAGCTTGCCGGTGCCCGTGAGCCCCAATAACAACAGAAAAACGGCGTTCATGATGAAAATGAGGGTGATAAATTGCTCTGCAAGAGCTTGGTTTGGGAAGGTGTCGTAAGCAAAGGCGACCGACAGCGCGGATACCGCTGTCATGGGTGCCGTAGGGCCGGAGGCCTGAATGCGGGTACCGCCGAAGATTGACGCGATGATCGGGATAACCGCGGCGCCGATCATGCCTGCGAATGCGCCTCGCCCCGACATGACGCCGAAAGCGGCGCCGAGTGAAATGGCCGCGAAGCTGACGGTAAGGCCGGCCGTTAGGTCGGCTGAAAATTTTCGCCAGTCCATAGTAAAAGAGGGATTACTGGTTGGGAATAAAGAAACCGGGTACGGACCGGGAGGTCCGCAAGGGCCGTGAGATACAGCCGTCGCGGTTATGCTTCAGGAGGCTGAAGGGGGGTGTCGTACATTCCCGGCAGGGGAACGGCCTGGAGGTGAGCAATAAGGTTAGTGGAGACTAACGTGTACCCAGCGCTGAGTTCGCTGGTGTACTGATTCATGTAGAGATCGACTTCCTTGGCCACGCCGGCGTCGGAGGATGTGCCGTGGGCGCCCTTTTCTTCCTCGCTGACGCGCGCGAGCAAGGTAACAAGGTCCTGAAACATGTCCTTGTCGTACTTTCCCAGCTTCATGGCCGTCAACTCGATCATGAAGAAGCTCATGTTAAGGAACACCAGACCCGTCAGGGCGGTGGTCAGGCGCTGAAGAAGTCGATTCCTAAAGAGCTTCACCATGATCAAAGATACTTCGAATTTTCTATTATTGCGCCAGAGCCGCATTCCGTTCACGTAAAAGTCGACCAATGGTACAACCTGATGCATTGAACATGGTGGCGGAGTTCCACCGCACATTCAAACACCCCATACTGCCTTTGCCGGCAATTCCGGCGGAGGACCGGTGCCGCCTCCGCGTGGCGCTGCTGGAGGAAGAACTCAAGGAACTGCAAGTAGCCATTCTCGAGAAGGACCTGACGGGAATTGCTGACGCCTTATGCGACATCCAGTACGTGCTGTCAGGGGCGATCCTGGAGTTCGGGTTGGGGGAGCACTTCGACGCCCTCTTCAAGGAAGTACAGCGGTCGAATATGAGCAAGGCATGCAACAGTGAGCAGGAGGCGATGCAGACAGTGGCTCACTACAGGGAAAAGGATGGCACCGAATGCTACTACCGGCAGGAAGGCGACCGCTGGCTGGTGTACCGGTCGTCGGACAACAAGACCATCAAATCGATTGCTTACAGTCCGGCTGACCTGGACTCCATTCTGGCCAAGCCGGCTCAGACGTAGAACTCGAATTCGAACACGGATTCCTGACCCGGCCGCTGCACCGGACGTACGGCCAGTATGGGCGACTCGTTATACGCCTTAATAAATTCTGACCGGCTGATCCGAAGCTTACTCACCCCGGGCTTAATGCAGTGATACTGCATGCGTCCGGATGGGTTAGCTGTGGCACTGTACACCATCCGATACCGGATCGGGACCGGTGAGGGTATGAATCGCAGCATATTCATAGCGTGCCCAAAAATCAATCTCCCACGTGCAAACGCATTTCAGGCCTGAATTGCTCCCCGTGGAACATTCTCCCCCAACTCAAAAACGCATTTTTCGTGTACAACGCTGCACGCGCACAAGCAAATTACAACAAAAAAACGAATTTCCTTTGTGAAATAATGCACCCAGACGTAGACAGATCCCTAACTTTTACTTACAAATACGCCTTATAAACTACTGAACCATAGCCGACAAACGGTGAGATATTAAAGTGCATTCTTGGTAACCCAATACCGGTATGCGATGATAGCCTGATCCAGTTTGGACAGGCGGTTGAGGTCGCGCCGACTGTAGCGGGGCAGGATAGCCCTGTTCAGGGCCGCAAGCCATCGGAAAAACATCTTCCTCATGGATCAGTCCGAACCGACTGCGAATATAGCGGACACCCAGCATTTTCCGGCCACCCGTCCGATAATTCGTTGTGTCCTTCGAACGTTTTGGGTATTTGCAGTATATTTAAAAAATTTCACCCCAAGTCATGGAAGAACAGGAAGTCGCCCCATTCCTCATTTTCTGGAATAATGCAATGTGGGTCGGGGGGATTATCATGGTTGCAGCAGGAATCGTCCTGTACATCGTTCACAAGATTCGTTCCCTATCCATCTCCGACTACAAGGCCCGGTACGATTATCTAAACACCAGGGAAATCCGAACCTACAAGCTGGTATTCCTGTGTTTTGCGATCGCCGCCATGTTGTTCATCAATCTGTACGGCGCAAACAAACTCAACGAAATGGGGGTGTGGTTCTTCGTCCGGCTCTTTATTTCCATAGCCGGGGGAACCCTGGTAGGGTACGTCGCCTACCTGATCATGGACTATTACTACCCCACTATTCTGAACCGTAAACTCAAGAAGCTCCGGTATGCGCCCCGTACGTCGTCAGCTGGCAACCCGATGCGGCTCCTGAGTGAGGAAGAAGAGGACGTCCATCTTGAGGAAGGGATGCAGGCCGAGGAGAGCGTGTTTTCGATGGACTACGACGTTTGGGTGGACGAAGCGAGCGGCGAGGTAAAGATCGAAAAGTACCAGGGACACCTGGAGGCACTAAAGTGCAACAGTTGCGGTTTTTATACTATGCAGGTCGTCCGGGAGGAGATTATCACGCCAGCGACCGCCACCGCACCCGGAGAGCTTATCAAGCACTACCAGTGCAGATATTGTAAGTCGGTGAGGGCCACAGCCTTTAACATCTCGAATAAGGGGCCGGATGACTATACGCTGGCCGACCTGAAGTCGGGTTTCCGGAAGAACAAGAATATTGACATGGTGCGCATCGAAATCCACTCGAACACCACGGGCAAGAAATTCTTCGAATTCGAAAATACGGAGCAGGCCAGGAAGTTCCTCAGCGAGTACGAGGACAAGGGGTAACCCCTGTTTTTTGATGATCGGCCCAACGGCGGGGGACTGGAATACGTTTGACTAGGAAGAAATACAGGCATATTTTTTGACGCCGGATACGAAAAACTAACGAAAACAAAGTGCGAGAGATGAAACGAACGGTTTTTGCAGTACTATTTCTATTATTTCTGGGTTGGCAGGCATCTGCGGAAACCTTCGCTGATTCGGCTAAACTTGAAGCCAAGCCCTATTACGGAAAGGAAGCACGGATAATTGTCT
>JAJJPK010000002.1:0-7833 GCA_032907565.1 Cyclobacteriaceae bacterium
TCATGGAGGGCACAGGCCTGCCCAAGGCAGGCAGTCATTTGGTTTGAGGGTGGTAGTTCACCACAGAGGCACGGGGGCACGGAGGGGCACAGAGATTATTTGTTCTTGGTGCGTCAACACAGACTGCAGGGAGTCGCCCCTTGTGTGGGAAAGTCGAGTGATCATGGAGGGCACAGGCCTGCCCAAGGCAGGCAGTCATTTGGTTTGAGGGTGGTACTTCACCACGGAGGCACGGGGGGCACGGAGGGGCACAGAGATGACTTTTTAAAGTGCGTTTATAGCGCTTGCAGGGAGTCGCTACTGATGTGCGAAGCGCCAATGGCGTATGAAGGGCACAGGTCGCCAAGGCGACAGGAGGCGACAGTCCTATAAATAGCATAGCCCATGCGTTAACATTTACCCTGAAAGCTTGCAAAAGCTCAGATTCGATGATAGTTTTATATCAACGTTGTGTCAAAATGTCGAAAAATGGAAGAATCTGATCTGGGATCCCTAAATCGTGTTACTTCGACTATCCTCGATTCAGCAATTCGGGTACATAAGGCAATGGGACCGGGATTGTTGGAGGGCGTTTATCAGGAGTGTCTCATAGATGAGTTAACCACCAGGGGCATGCACGTCGCCACGTCCGTACATGTTCCTCTATATTACTCTGGCAAGAGACTTAACAAGCACTACGTTATTGACATATTAGTCGAAGACCAGGTGATCGTAGAACTTAAGGCCATCGATGCAATCCTACCCGTACACGAGGCGCAAATCCTGAGTTACCTCAGACTTACAAATAAGCGGATTGGCCTTTTAATCAACTTCAACCAGGAGCGCCTGATCGACGGATATAGGAGATTTATCAATGGCTAAAGCTCTGTTCTATGCCGTTTCCTGCGCGTCAGCGCCTGCCTGCCGGTAGGCAGGCCTGTGCCCTCCCATGCACTCCAGGCGTTATGCACCTCAGTACCGACTCCATGCGAGCGCGGATAACACACTAAAAAAATGACCCTCAGTGCTCCTCAGTGCCCCCCGTGCCTCTGTGGTGAAGAAACCACGAGTCAATCAATCGTGGCTAAGGCCGACTTTGCCTTGCTGTCAATCGAATTCTTATACTCATGCCTCGGATACTTCCGCGCTTTAATGAAATAATCCTTCGCGCGCGTCGTGTCGCCTGCCTCTAAGGAAATATATCCCATCTGCAAGCACGCGTTGGGAGCGAAGTACCACGGTTCGTCGCCGCAGGCGCGAATGGTGTCATCATAGTAACGACGGGCCTCGCTTATTCTGCCGGTCTTGTGTGCAAGGCGCGCGTGACGGTAATAGTATTCAGCGCGGTCGCGCTTGTCGGTCAACCCCTCGGGCCGGATCTGCGCGAGTTCCCGCGCGGCTTTTTCATAATAACCGCCATCTGTAAAATAGCGCACGCGCAGAAGGCCACGGTGGGGCATGCGCTTGTCGCTGAGTGCACGCGCTGCATACTTGTCGGCTTCCGTGTCTTCACGGCCTACGGAGCGGGCGCGCGCTAAATATTCCCGGGCGTCATTGTCCTTGCCTTCAAGGTATGCGCACAAGCCCATCTTGTACCACGCATCCTTAATGTAGTGTTGTCCTTTGAAATTGTTGACGAACCAGCGGTACTCTTGTATTGCATGGTGGTAGGAGCCTTCATGGAGGTACACTTCGCCCTTTAGGTAGGATACGAAGTGAAGGAAAGATGAGTCGCGGGGATTGAAAGTGTCAAGGAAGGCCAGTGCCTTTTCGCTTTGTGCCGCCTTGATCGCCAGCGCACCCCCCAGCAGCTGCGCGAGCCGGCCTGTATCTTCTCCTTGAACAAGTGCTTGCGTTTCCGCCAGCGCCTCAGCAGCGTCCTGCATGACGAAGCCTTGTACAACGGCATACAGCAATGCCGCTTCCCGCTTCATGGTGTTGTCGGTGGTGCGGAGCGCGTTGAGCTCTTCGATGCCTCGGGTCAGCGATCCGCGCATCCCCATGAGGCTAAGCACCCAGTCGTACTTTTCGGGAACGGACCCGATGAGGATATCCAGGACGGCGGCGGTCTTGCGTGCTGGGGTGAAGTCCGGGAACTTCGTTCGGCAGTCGCTTATGTTGAGGTAGGCCTGGCGCAGGTTCCATGCAGCGTCGAACTCGTGTCCGAACTTCAGGTACACGAATGCCCATTGCAGGCGCAACTCGGCCTGAAGGAAGAGGTCGTCGGCGAGAGATGATTTCGTTCTCTTTTCGAGGAGTCGCGAATACGCTTCGTGGTAATCGTCGTATTTCCCGCCGTCTTCGGTCAGCACCAGTTCCAGTGCATGAGCGAGGTTGATAACGTAGTGTTCCTGTGCGGTGGTTGGGTTGTTGAGGAGGGTGAGGGCTTGGTTGAAGCGAAGGTCCAGGGTTAGGTCGTACGCGCGTCGTACGCGTTCGTTGAACGTCCAGTCGTCACCATCCACTGCCCGTGCTGGGCAGAGCGGCAGGAAGAAGCACAGCAGGAGAGGCGCGGATATCAGGCGAAGGTTAGCCAACCTTGCGCCGCCTTGTGGTTGTCGTGGTTGTGCGCGCCGACTTCGGCTTGTCGCCGTCGTCAAGTGAGTCCATGTCCACGTCAGCCAGGATACGGCCGGAGTGTTCGTCGATGACGATCTTCTTCTTTTCCCGGATCTGCAATTGCAGCTGTTGAAGGCTGGCATCCGGCATTCCCGGATCTCGGCAATCTTCTGAGGCGGGATCACGATGTTGCATCCTTCGGCAGCGCCGCGAACCACGCGTACTACTGCGAGACCGTTGCTGAGGCTTGCCCGCAGGCGCTCGTAGTATTTCAGCAACTTTTCTTCAATCTTTTCAGTGGCTTTAGCGCGTTCCTCCAACAGGCGTTGTTCTTCTTCGTGGCTTTCGGCGAGGATGTCGTTGAGTTCGTTCTTCTTGTTGTTGAGGTGGTCGCCGCGTTCGTTGATGAGGGTGTTGGTCTTTTCGATTTCTTCCTTCTTGGCGGTGATGAGTTCTTTGGCTTCCTTGCTTCGCTTTTCGCAGATCTGGATCTCCAGTTCCTGCAACTCTATCTCCTTGGTGATGGCGTCGAACTCGCGGTTGTTCCTAACGTTCTTTTGTTGTTCGGTGTATTTCTTGATGAGTTTCTCCGCTTCCTTGGCCGCTTCCTTGTTCTTCTTGATGCTTTCTTCAAGCTCCTTCAGTTCGTCCTCAAATCTTGCCAGCCTTGTCTTGTATCCTTCGATCTCGTCTTCCAGGTCCTGAACTTCATCGGGGAGATCCCCCCTCAACTTCTTGAGCTCGTCTAGTTTCGTATCGATGGATTGGAGTTTGACAAGGGCTTCAAGTTTAGACGCAACAGATTGATTTTCCATTCTTTATAGGTAGCTAATTGGATTTGTGACCGTTTTTGAAAAATTGCTCGCAAAGGTATGAAATTTTTTTCTTAATAGCTCCGCGAGCAGTTCTTTGGTATGGATTTCACTTTCATAGTGTCCGATGTCGGCCACCAGAATGCGATTCTCGGCATCAAAAAACTCGTGGTATTTGAAATCGGCGGAGATGAAGGCGTCGGCGCCCGCTTGGATGGCCCTGGAGAGCAGGAAGCTGCCCGCCCCCCCACAGACCGCGATTTTGCTGATTTTCCGTCCGGGAATCCGGGTGTGCCGGATCATGGGTAAATCCATACTGACTTTCAAACGTTGCAGAAATGCCATTGGTTCCTCAGGTTCGGGAACTTCGCCGATCAAACCAGACCCAACCTCTTGATTTTCATTCGTAAGGGCGGTCACATAGTAGGCTACCTCCTCGTACGGGTGGCTTTTCCTCAGCGCATCCAGGATCTGCCCTTCCTGCCAGGCCGGAAAGATTACTTCGACGCGCGTCTCGTCCACAATTTCCAACCTGTCCTTCTCACCGATGTGTGGATTAGCCCCCTCAACAGGCATAAATGCCCCCTGTCCAGCGACCCGGAAACTGCAGTTCTTGTAGTTCCCGATCTGCCCTGCGCCAGCATCGTGGAGGGCAGAGAGTACCGCCTCTGCGTTCTCACGGGGAACGAAGGTCACCAGCTTGGCCAGCGTATCCTTCCTGGGGAGCAGGATACGGGTGTTCACCAGCCCGATCTTTTCTGCGATCTTGCTGTTCACGCCGCCCAGCACATTGTCGAGGTTGGTGTGGATGGCGTAGATGGCGATATCGTTCCGGATCGCCTTGATCAGGGTCCGCTCAACATAGGTAGCGCCCGTCAGCCGCTTGATGCCACGGAAGAGAATGGGGTGATGGGCCACGATAAGGTTTGCCGCTTCAGCAACAGCTTCGTCCACGACCGGCTCGGTACAGTCGAGCGTCACCAGCACACCCCGTACTTCCCAACCCGGATCACCCGTAATCAGCCCGGCGTTGTCGTAGGATTCCTGATAGGCGGGAGGAGCAATGGTTGAAAGGTAGGCGATAACGTCGCGAACGGTCATGTTGTTATGTGTTTACGTGCTTACGTGTTTAAGTGCTTACGTCGTGTGTACCCGTGAAAATACGCGAAACTTTGAGATTTTGTCTGCAACTCGCCATCGCGCGGCCCTTGCACCCCTAATGGACCCCTCGCTACTGCCCACTGCAACTTCCTATTGCCCACTGCCTACTTTAAAATACCTTTGTCGGCATGATGTTCCTTCTGCGCATCATGCTATACCCCTTCGCCGTGGTGTATGACATCATAACCCGGATAAGGAATCACCTGTATGACGTTGGGATCAAGCCGTCGACGCAATTCGAGCTGCCAGTCATTTCAGTGGGCAACCTGGCCCTGGGAGGAACTGGCAAAACGCCGATGATCGAGTATCTCCTGCGTTTGCTGCCCGGACGCGTAGCCGTCGTCAGTCGCGGATACCGTCGCAAAACGAAAGGGGTACGCGTGGCCGGTCCTGACGACAACGCCGCCACGATAGGGGACGAACCCTATCAAATCCATCGAAAATTTCCCAACGTCACCGTCGCCGTCGGCGAAGACCGCGTTTATACCATACCCTATATGCTGGACAAAGTGCCGGACACGTCCGTTGTCCTCCTCGACGATGCCTTTCAACACCGAAGAGTCCGGCCCGCCTTTTCGATCCTGTTGACGGAATATACGCGCCCGTTCTACCGCGACTTCGTGCTGCCTTCCGGACGACTCCGCGAGTCGCGCCGTGGTGCCGCCCGGGCCGATGTGGTCGTAGTCACGAAATGCCCACCGAACCTCTCGTCACGACAAGAGGAAAAGGCCCGCAAGGCCATCCGGCGGTACACCGACCGTCCCATCTTCTTCGCTTCCATCCGCTATGGCCGCCCCATACCCTTCGGAGGCAACACAGAATCCCTGCGTGAGAAGATCGTCCTCCTGACCGGCATCGCCAACCCGGAACCCGCTCGGGTATACCTTTCCCAGGGATTTCAGGTGGTTCAGCATGTAAACAACTCGGATCACTACCGATATACGATACGCGACCTGGAAGCCCTAAAAGAACTGGTACGGGATGATGTGTCCATCATCACAACGGAAAAAGACATGGTAAAACTCGATGCCCTGGCCGTAAGCGCGCCTTTTCGCCTTCCTTTGTTTTATTTGCCTATGGAAATGGTGTTTTTGGAAAACGGCAGTGAATTTGATGCGATGGTACAGTGGGCGGTTGGCAGTGGGAAGTAGGTAGTATGAGATTATGAATTTGATACGACGTTTAATAACGCTCACTTCGAACCGCACCTTAGGCGCATCGATAACCCGTCCCCCATTCACTCCTTCGCTCATCCATTCATTCACTCATTCACTCATTCACTCATTCACTCATTGTCTATGTCTCTGCTTCGCCCTCTTGCTCGTATCTTCCGTGTCGGCGCAGGACGTCCCCACGCGCCGGGGGTCACGTATCGTAGATGACACCACAAAACAGATTTACGGTCCCACTACGTCAACCTATTTCTTCGAGGATGAGGTGTTCCTCAACCTGAACCGGAAGTATGTGATCGATACGTTGATACGCGACTTTCACCATTATGAGCCGTACCAGCAAAGCGGATATACACTGCAGGACCTGGGCAATATCGCCACAGCCTCCCGCCCGATCTTCTTTGAGGTGCCGGAGCAGATTGGCGTCACGCCGGGCTTCACGGTATACGACCGCTACTGGGAAGCGCGGAGGATCAGGTACTTCGACACGAAGTCGCCGTACACCAACCTCAAACTCAGCCTGGGCGGCAAGGGGCGGTCCATCACCGACGTCTCGTTTGCCCGTAACATCAACCCGCGATGGAACTTTGGGTTCAACTACCGCGGGTACTATATCGACAAACAAATTCAGCGCCGTGGCAAAGGCGACCGGAATGTGCGGTCTGTGTATTACGACATATTCACATCGTATGAATCGCCCGACAGCACCTACCGCCTGTTTGCGAACTTCGCCCGCAACCGACATATCGTCCAGGAGTTTGGTGGCGTACTCGTGGAGGAAGGATCCGATCGGTCCGTATTCTTTCAGCAAAACGCGCGGCGAACACTCACTGAGGCGGAGGCCCGCGAACTCCGGATGAACCTTCACCTGTTTCACCAATACCGCGTCGGCACCGCCCTCCAGGTGTATCACAAATTCGACCGGTATCGTCAGGGCAACGCCTTTTACGACACGCCGGGATCGGAGCCTTCCGGTTACTACGAACACATCGAGATCGACAGTGCCAACACGAGCGACGAATCGCGCTTCGTCACCATCCGGAATGAGGCGGGCATTAAAGGCAATCTGCTGAAGCTGTTCTACAATGGGTATTACGCCATACGGAATTTCAACATGGACTACAAGTACCTTGACGATGACACGCTGCACGTGCGCACGTCGGGTGCAGAACACTACCTCGGCGGTCGCATGATGTTGAACCTCGATTCACTCATGACGCTCAGCGGCTGGGTGGAGTTTATGGACAACGGGAACTTCCGCATCGAGGGCGAACTCCGAAGCCGGTGGCTGGAGGCGTCGCTCAAACAAAACCAGTTTGAGCCCGGCTTCATGTACCAGGCCTACCGCGGCAGTTTCAACGTATGGAACAATAACTTCAGCCCGGTAAACGTCACGCAACTCAACGGCTATCTACACTACCGGTCGAAAGCGTTTCACCTGTCGCCGGGGATGACGCTTACGCGGATGAACAACTACGTGTATTTCAACCAGGACACGAGCCGCGTGCAGCACGTCATGCCCCTGCAGGCAGGAGGAAGCCATGTGATCTTCAGTCCCGAGGTTCGGCTTTCTGTTACAGTCGGACGCATGACCCTTCGGACGCGTGCGATGTACACGTCGCTATTAGAGAACAGTGAAGGTGCTATGAAGGTACCCGAGCTTTTCGTCAACGCCCAGCTCGCGTATGAGAACATTCACTTCGGCGGCAACCTGGAGCTTCACACCGGTGTTGAAGTTCACTGGCAGTCGGCCTACGACGCCCTCGGCTACGCGCCAGAGTTGCAGCAGTTCTACGTTCAAGACCCACGCATCGCGTTCCGTTCCAATGCGTTTCCGTTGGTCGACGTCTTCGTGAACGCCAAGATCAAGCGCGGCCGCATATTCGTCAAGTACCACAACCTCATCCAGGCCTTCACCGGCGACGGCTATTTCCCCACGCCGTATTACCCCGGGCAGAAGAATATTGTTGATTTCGGTTTTGACTGGTCTTTTTATGATTGAGTTTTTCACCGCAGAGCCGCAGAGAAGAAGAGTTTTTTGGGAATCATCAAGATAGCCGGACATCTGCGTAGTGATTCAAGGACGTGCCCCGACTTTTTTTAGCCCGCAGAGCCGGGTCGCCGTAAACGGCGACGGGGATAGTGCAAGA
>JAJJPK010000003.1:0-31774 GCA_032907565.1 Cyclobacteriaceae bacterium
GCATCACGTGGTATTGTCTATGTCCGCTCCGGCAACAGCTACAGGTACGGCCTCATCGATCTTCACAATCGTCCCGTCATACCGATAGAATACAATCAGATACAGTTTCTTGGTAACCTTCGCTATGCAGTGCAGGATACCAGCGGGCGGTTCGCGCTGTTTAACGAAAATGGAAAAGCGCTCACCGGATTCCTTTTCGATGACATCACGCAGTTCAGGAACAATTATGCCGTGGTGTATCAGAACGGATACCAGGGCATTATCGATCGCAATGGACTGCTGCGCATCAACCCGTCGTTCACTACAATCCAGCTTGAAGACAACGGAGAAGCCCGCGGACGAAAACAAAATCAATGGACGATCCTTGACGGACGGAACAACACATTACAGACCATACAGTACGATTCCATTTTTGCTCTCGGCGATGATCGTTTCGGCATCCGCAAGGGCGCGGGCATCGTAGTCACGAACAACAACTTCAGGGAACTCACGCCTACGCGTTTCAATACCATCGGAACATTTGAGAATCACCGTGCTATTGTAACGCTGAACGGCAGACAAGGGCTTATCGATAACAAGGGCGAATACATCGTCCCGGCTGAGTATCGGGCACTTCGTCAGGGAGAGAACCACATCTTTGCACAACTGCAGGACGGCCGCTGGATCATGCTCGACACCACTGGAAAGCGTCGTTCACAGTTGTGAACGACCGGCGTTACGGTGTCATCGACGCTCGCGGCAAAGAACGTGTGAGGTGTGTGTACGACTCGATCCTTCAATATTCAGAGGGGAAACTGGTCGTGCGGTTTCACGGTGATTACGGCATCATAGACCTCAATGAAAACTGGCTTACTGCACCAACACCGGGCAGGCAGTACCTGGTAGCCCCGGACAGGCTTACAACAAAAAAAGGATCCACTACCTACCTGATGAGCTTCGGCGGTGAGATCATTTATTTTACAGCGAATCCGTTACGGCTGACTGGCGACGTGCTGGAGGAAACGACCTCTGATGGTGGTACCTGGAAGATCGACATGGACGGGCGCATTGTGAGCCGCCAGCTTCCCCCTTCGGAACCTTTTGAGGAGATCTTTGAAGAGTCGGAAGGGCTTCGCGGGATAAAGAAGGGCGGGAAATTCGGATTTGTGGACAACCAGGGACGACTTCGAATTGCGAACCGATATGAAGGAATCAAACCGTTCCAGGAAGGACTTGGTGCGGTAAAGATCCTGGGCAAGTGGGGCTTTGTGAACCATGCCGAACGGATTGCCATTCAACCCGTTTATGACGATGTCGGACCTTTCGTATCAGGTCTGGCTATCGTGATGCAAAAGGGACAATACGGTCTCATCGGAAAAACTGGCGATGTGGTACTCCCGATCCGGTACGATCGAATCGAACGATTGCCGACAGGGCGCTTTGAACTGACAAGCGGAGATTCCAAAGGTCTGGCCGACAAAGATGGTCGGCTCGTGTTCGCTCCTCGATATTCAGAAATTCGCGATGTCGACAACGGCTACGTCATTGTGAGCAGAGCGGGCCGCCACGGACTCGTCGCGCTCAGCGGCGTCAGCACCATTCCCATGATGTACGATCACATCTTCTACGACCCGTATGGAGATCGTTATTTCGCGCTGAACGAAAGCGAGTGGGAGGTTATTCAGTAATACGCCTACTCCTTCGGTGCGGTACTAGAGTCCTTGCCCGATCCAGAAATAGACTGCCGCATCTCGGTATCCGACTGAATATTCTGCATCCGGTAATAGTCCATGACGCCGAGGTGGCCTGAAACGAACGCCTGAGAGATTGCCTTGGGGATTTCCGCTTCGGCCTCGATCACCTTGGCACGTGCTTCCTGAGCCTTCGCTTTCATTTCCTGTTCGAGGGCTACGGCCATAGCGCGCCGCTCTTCTGCCTTTGCCTCTGCCACCTTCAGATCGGCTGAAGCCTGGTCGATTTGAAGTTTGGCACCGATGTTCGCACCGACGTCGACGTCAGCAATATCGATGGAAAGAATTTCAAACGCTGTGCCAGCATCGAGACCGCGCGACAGTACGACTTTGGAGATCTTGTCCGGATTCTCCAGCACTTCTTTGTGCGACTTTGCAGAGCCGATAGACGTCACGATCCCTTCTCCAACACGGGCGAGGATAGTGTCTTCACCCGCACCACCTACGAGTTGCTGAATGTTGGCTCGGACGGTAACACGGGCGACGGCGATCAGCTGAATCCCGTCAGCTGCAACTGCGGCAACCTTGGGTGTGGTGATCACTTTTGGGTTTACTGAGATTTGTACCGCCTCAAACACATCGCGTCCGGCGAGGTCGATCGCAGTGGCTTGCTTAAACGAGAGGTTGATATTGGCTTTGTCGGCCGAGATGAGTGCACGGATCACATTCGGCACATTACCTCCGGCCAGATAATGGGTTTCCAGTTCCCGGGTGGTTACCGTCAGGCCCGCTTTGGTAGCCGTGATGAGTGAGTTGACAATGACGCTGGGCGGCACCTTACGGATTCGCATTCCGATGAGCTCCCCGATCGTGACCTTGACATTGGCAAACACCGCCGTGATCCAAAGGCCTACCGGTATGAAGTAAAAGAAAATGAATAGGCCAACGATGCCCAGAAATACGAATAGAAGTAATAGCGTGCCCTCCATATGCATTATTAGTTAGGTTTTGGTTCAACAACAACTTGATTGGACGAGACGCGGATCACCTTCACGGGTGTGCCTGCCGGAGCAAAGTTGCCCAGCGTTGTTACCTCATACATCTTGCCCCCAATCTCGGCCTTGCCTGCCGGCCGCAACGCCGACACCGCGACGCCTTCATCACCAACCTTGATATCGTCAAGGGCCCCTTCGTTGACGCGGCTGTCGATAGCGCTTTGTAGGGATAGTTTCCTCCATGGTTTCGTGCGCAGCGACCAGAACAACGCCACCCCTGTCACCAGCGCAGTGGCACCTGCCACGGTATAACCCGTACGGATTCCGAAGGTATTAAAGCTCATCACGATCCCTCCCACAACCATACCGAACCCCAGGATGCCCACCACGGTAGTTCCGGGTACGAATATGATCTCGACGACAATAAGTATAATGCCGACAACGATCAGGGATATGACTGCCACCCATTCCATCAGGCTATCCGTTTTCCAAAGCTAAGTATTTTTAGATGCTTTCCGCGCAGTAGCTTGAAAAGGGCGGCGCCATAATCTTAATAACGCTGGGCGCGCTAGTAAGCCCGTGCAAACAGGACGCGGCGACGCGACGGCTTTCCGGAATAAACACATTTGCCTTCCTCGTCCGGTGCGTCCAGGGGGATGCAGCGGATGGTGGCCTTGGTTTCTTCCTTGATTAGCGTTTCGGTTTCCGTAGTTCCGTCCCAGTGTGCCAACACGAACCCACCCTTTTGATCGAGTACGTCGATCATTTCCTGGTAGGTGTCGACCCGCGTCGTTTTTTCGTTGCGGAAATCAAGGGCGCGTTTGTATATAGACTTTTGGATGTCGTCGAGCAACGCGGGTATCGCCGTTGCCGCCGCTTCGAGTTTTACAACCTGTTTCTCCCGGGTATCGCGCCGGGCCACTTCGATTGTACCATTCTCCAGGTCGCGCGGCCCGATGGCGATTCTGACAGGCACGCCCTTCAGTTCGTGTTCCGCAAACTTGAATCCGGGTTTGTGCGTGTCGCGGTCATCGAACCGCACTGTGAGGCCCTGTCGACGAAGGTCGGCAAGGACCGGTTCGATCCGCGCCGAGATGGCCGAAAGTTCTTCCTCGTTTCTGAAGATCGGCACAACAACCACATGGATCGGCGCCAGTTTCGGCGGAAGAATCAGGCCGTCATCGTCGGAATGCGCGAGGATCAGCGCGCCAATGAGGCGGGTACTGACGCCCCAAGAGGTTCCCCATACGTATTCCAGTTTTCCGTCCTTGCCGGAGAACTGTACATCAAAAGCCTTCGCGAAATTCTGTCCGAGGAAGTGGGATGTGCCAGCCTGCAACGCCTTGCCATCCTGCATCATGGCCTCTATGCAATAGGTGTCGACGGCTCCCGGGAATTTTTCTCCTTCGCTCTTCTTGCCCTTGTACACGGGCATCGCCATGTACTCCTGGGCGAAGGTTGCGTACACATCGAGCATTTGAAGAGTTTCCTTTACCGCTTCTTCGGAAGTAGCATGTGCTGTATGGCCCTCCTGCCATAGGAATTCCGCCGTCCGCAGGAACAGGCGGGTACGCATCTCCCAGCGCACGACGTTCGCCCATTGGTTGATGAGTATCGGGAGGTCGCGGTAGCTCTGAATCCACTTCTTGTAGGTATTCCAAATTACCGTCTCCGACGTAGGCCGGACGATGAGTTCTTCCTCGAGCTTGGCGTCCGGGTCGACGATCACGCCACTGCCGTCTTCGGCGTTCTTCAACCGATAGTGCGTCACAACAGCGCACTCCTTGGCGAAACCTTCAACGTGTTCTGCTTCGCGGGCGAGATAGGACTTGGGCACAAACAGGGGGAAATAGGCGTTGACGTGGCCCGTATCCTTGAACATCTTGTCGAGCCCGGCCTGCATCTTCTCCCATATGCTGAAGCCGTACGGTTTGATCACCATACAGCCGCGCACATCGGAATGTTCGGCGAGGTCCGCCTTCTTCACTAACTCATTGTACCACTGCGAGTAATCTTCCGACCTGGACGGTATTTCTTTGGCCATTCTGGTATAATACTTGCTCTATTTTTGAAGAAAAATTCCCGGCAAATATACGTCAGACACAACGTTTTGCGCCGTTTGCCCGAATTTTAATAGGGGGTGTGGGGTTAAATTCATAAATTGAAATACTTTTCGTCGCTAATCCGTTATAAGCATAGAAGACAGGGGGTAATTATGCAACTCAAAAGCTTTCTCATAGGATTTCTCAGCCTCGTGGTGGCCACTGGTGCGTCAGCCCAGGTTGAGTATGATGACATGTACTTCAATTCGGCGGATCGGCGCGAATTGAACGCCTTGAAGGGAACGCAGACTTTTGCGCTTTCCGGCAAGAAGAAGAAAGCCCTGACCGAAGCGGAATTCAACAATCCGACAGATAGTTACTCGGCCAGGAATATAAATCCTGAGCACATCTCGCGGTCAAACGCTGACGAGGCTCGCGCAGAGGAACAGGATTACTTTGTCACGAACTACACACAGAAAACGGCAGCAGGATATACGGCATGGAATAACCATTTCAACAACTGGTACAACAGCCCCTGGTACTCCACGGGGTGGTACGGTGCAAGCCGGTGGTATCCCTACACCCCGTATTATTCGCACATGTACACTCCCTACTGGAGTTCAGCCTACTATGACCCGTTTTATGATCCGTTCTATATGGGCTATGGTGGACCGGCCTGGGGTTTTGGGTTCGGATATTCTCTCGGATCGTACCGTCCGTGGCACTGGGGCCTGAGCGCCGGATACAGCTGGTACAATTCCTGGTATCCCAGAACGATCGTCATCGTCGACAACGGTGTGGGTTCGAAGGTACAATACGGCAAGCGTTCCACCCGTGGATCGGCTACCTACAACAACAGCGCGGTGACCAACAACCGGTCGAGAACCAACGTGACGACACCTCCGACCTATGGCCGGCCGAATACCGGAGGCCGCACGACGAACGCGATAAGCACGTCGACTTCTACCCAGCAGTCGTCCTACTACAACAAGAACTGGAGGAGTGCTGCCCAGTCGACGCCTACCCGCAGCAGTTCGTGGTCTTCCGGGTCCAATACCCGATCCGGCTATGATGCTGGAAGCTATGACCGCGGTTCGCGCGGATCAAGCTACAATCCCTCACCACAGCGGAGCTATGGTGGAAGCAGCGGCGGCAGTTCAGGGAGTTCGGGAAGTTCCGGTGGTGGCAGCAACGGCAGAACACGAGGCAGCCGGTAATCAGCTACAAAACCATTGAGTCATGAGAAAAAAATTTGCAGGATTCGTCCTGGGTGCTATTCTATTGCCCTTTGGCTTCGGCGCCTTAGCCCAGGGATACGTTGAATCCGCCCTCCAGTTCAGCAGGACGAAGCCCGGCGGCAGTGCCCGCATACAAGGTGCCGGCGGCGCCCAAATCGCCCTGGGCGGCGATTACAGTTCAGCGTTGTCCAACCCGGCGGGCATCGGGATGTATAACCGATCGGAGATCACCCTTACGCCCGGTTACTCGACATACAACGCCAGTTCGCTTTACATGGGCTCCCGGAACGAAGGCGACAAGACGGGGTTGAACATCCCGGGCCTCAGCTTCGTGTTCCACATGCCTGCCCAGCGGGGCTCGTACCTCGGCGGATCGATTGCTTTGACATTTACCCGCACTAACGACTTCAACGGGGAAATCCTCTACAACGGCATAAATCAAAACACGTCCATCATCGATTACTTTATCGACGATGCAGCCTTTGGCACTACCGCACAGTTTGCGGAGGGGGCGGCGCTTTACAACTCGCCTACAGGACTTGCCTACTACAATTATTTGATCGGTCCTCAGACGCTGCTTGATCCGCCTGGCCCTGACGACGAATATTTCAGCGACGTTCGCTCCATTCCGTTCCAGCAGGAAGAGATCCGCACCCGCGGGGCGTCGAACCAGTGGAGTATTTCATATGGTGGGAATTACAACGACATGATCTTTTTCGGCGGCGGCATCGGTATTACGACGCTCCGTTATAAATCAGAAAAGCTGTACAAGGAAGACTTCGACGACGATCCGTTCCTCAGAAACCTTCAACTACAGGAAAATCTCGACATCCGCGGAACCGGAATTAACGCAACACTCGGCGTTATCGTCCGCCCGGTCAATTTTCTCCAGGTCGGTGCCTCCGTTACAACGCCGACATTTTACCAGCTTTCTGAAACGTACAATGCCGACATGGGCACAAGCTGGAAAAACTTCGACTACTACGGAGATGGCTCTGTCGTGCTCAACGACATAAGCGCCGGAACCGATATCGTCACGTCTGACTACACCCTGACAACACCGCTCAAGTTCAGCACGGGCGTCGCCTTTATTACTAAGCGCGGTTACATCGCGGGCGACGTCGAGTTCGTTAATCCATCGCGGACAAAGTATGGCTCCGAAACTTCGGGCATCTCCTACTCACCGGAAAACGACGCCATCCGGGCAACGTACAAATCCGTGACCAACCTGCGACTTGGCGGGGAATTCCGCTATGAGATTTTCCGTGTGCGGGCGGGCTACGCCATTCAGGGCAATACTTTTAGCGACGACATAGACCTCGACAACAAGATCAACACGATAAGCGCGGGCGTCGGGGTTCGCACCAGCCGCTTCTTTGCCGACCTCGCCTGGATTCAAAGTTCTTCGGATGCGATCTACAATCCCTATACGTTCGTAGTATACCCCGATTTCCAGACTCCGGAAGTCGACATTGAAAACAAGGTCACGCACCTCATGCTAACCCTGGGCGTAACGTTCTAACCATTTCAGGATTTGGTCTGCCACTTCTTCCGGACCGCCGGCGGCGGTCACAGTATAGTGAGCCATCTCGTAGGTGGGGCGGCGTTGTTGCAATAGCGCGTTCAACTTCTCTTCCCTGTCGTTGCCCTGGATCAGTGGGCGATGCTGTTCCTCCGCGATACGAGCGGCAAGCGCCTCGGGTGGAACGTCAAGGAAAATGCTGATCCCGCTGCGGTTGATGATCTCGATGCCATCGTGAAAACAAGGAGCCCCTCCTCCCGTGGCCATAACGAAAGCGTAAGGGCGCTCCGCCCAGGTTCTCAGCAAGCGAGACTCCAGCTCGCGAAAGTAGGGCTCACCTTTTTCAGCAAATAATTGGGTCACCGTCGCGCCGGCTTCACGTTCAATCTCGGCGTCGAGGTCAACAAAAGGCAGGCGCAGCAACACGGCCAGCCGTGCACCGACGGCACTCTTTCCAGAACCCGGCATCCCGATCAGGTAAACGCGCTTCATAGCTGTCAGCAAGTCATCGATTGGTCAACTCTAGGATGGATTGCGGATCAGGGGTGTCGTTGTGATGCCACTTTCCCCGTACCGTACCATCTACCCAAAGCGTAATGCCCGGATTGGAGCGGACGATCGTCTTCAGTACTGTGGCGTCCGCGAAATAGTAGGGTACGCCGAGTTGATGTTCGTGACGAAACGCATCAATGTCATTCGGCGGCGACGAGGTAAGAATCATCATGTCGATCTGCCCTTCGAGTCCCGTCATGAGAGACCGGATAGCCTCAATATTCCCGGTGGATGCTTTCGAAACGTCCTGAATGATAAAGAGCAGTTTTGCTCCCTCGAAAGTGTACGCTGTATAGTCATCGCCGTTCTCATCGGTCACGGCGTAATCTGTAATATTCGGGACGATCTTGTCCTCGTTCAGGACGCGGGAAGTCTTGTACTTGTATCCGTCGGCTTCGGTAAGAAAGGTTTCCGATCGAACCTCTTCTCCGTCTTTGTCGAAGACATATTCTATGCGCGGCTGTTCGGCAGGCTGCATTTGCTGCGGAATGTTGTTGCCGATGCGGTATGCCCTAAAGTCGATAAAAGGGAGGTGCCGCAACGCATAGACTCCGGTAACCAGACATATCGCTGACACCACCCCGACTACAATCAATCCCGTTTTGTCGGAGAGGACGGGAACGAACCTGCGCCGGTGCCAGAACAGGTGCAGTACAAAAACCATCAGGATAATATCCTTGTAAAACGATTGCCAGGGCGTCAGCTTGATCGCATCGCCAAAGCATCCGCAATCGGTAACCTTGTTCGTGTACGCCGAATAAAACGTAAGGAAGGTAAAGAACACCATCAGGATAAGAAGGACGGTGGTAGTAAGCGACATCCTGAAACGCAACAGCACGGCCACACCGAGGGCAAGCTCAAGGATGATAAGGAACATCCCGATAGCCAGGGCATAGGGTACGAAGATGTGAAAGAACGACCCGAAGTCGTCAGCGAACACTTCGAAGTATTCCTCCAGCTTGATTTGGGTACCGATCGGATCGTTGAGTTTGATCAGTCCGGAAAAGATGAACAGTCCCCCAACAAAATAAACCGAAAAGCCGTCCAGTATCCTGTTTCTCATGGTTGTTCTTGTTCTTCCGACAATTTAATCAACGCGAACACTGCGTAATTGATGATGTCCTGGTAGTTCGCCTTGACGCCTTCGCTCACGACAGTCTTACCCGCGTTATCCTCGATCTGTTTTACCCGCAGCAACTTCATCAGGATAATGTCCGTAATAGAAGAGACGCGCATCTCGCGCCACGCTTCGTCGTAGTCGTGGTTCTTCTGACTGAGCAGGCTGAAGGTTTCGTTGATGGCACTGTCGTAAAGCGGGCGGAGTTGTTCATAGTCCATGTCCAGCGGGTCGTCCTCGCTGAGCTGCATTTGGATCAGGCCGATGGCGCAATAGTTTACAATTCCGATGAATTCGTCCGCGATGGAATCCCCGACTTTTTGGGTACCTTTCTCCTGGATGTTTCGGATGCGCTGTGCTTTGATCATGATCTGGTCAGTAACCGACGGGAGCCTGAGAATTCGCCAGGCTGTGCCATAGTCCTTGGTCTTCAGGGCAAACAGTTCCCTGCACCGATCGATTACTTTCTTGTATTGAATGCTGGTTTGTTCGTTCACGGCGGGGCTAAAACTAACATAATTTCGGAAAACGTCTTAAATGCGTCATGCCATGCAAAATACCGCAATTCCCGTTCCCGGCACATTGAACGTCCGCGGACGGCTGATTAATCTCTCGACACCACGGGTCATGGGAATACTGAATGTCACGCCGGACAGTTTTTTCGATGGGGGGCGTCACGTTACCGAGAAGGACATCGTGCAACATGCGGAGAAGATGCTGGAGCATGGCGCTACGTTTCTTGATATCGGCGGCTACTCGACCCGCCCTGGAGCAGAGGAAGTGAGCGAAGAGGAAGAATTGCGTCGCGTGCTACCTGCAGTTCGCGCGGTAATGAAGGCCTTCCCGGATGCTATGGTTGCCATCGACACATTCCGCAGCGGCGTGGCCTCAGCTGCGGTGGGTGCCGGGGCATCGTTGGTAAACGACATTTCCGCGGGCGCACTCGATCCAATGATGCCCGCCACCGTCGCCCGCCTGGAGGTGCCATATATTGCCATGCATATGCGGGGAACGCCAAAGACCATGAACACCTTGACCGACTACGACGATCTCATCAGCGATATCATTCGGTATTTTCACGAACGGATCGGCGCACTTCACGAACTCGGCATCAGGGACATCATTGTCGACCCCGGCTTTGGCTTTGCTAAAACAGTTGAACAGAACTTCAAGTTGCTCTCAAGGCTTGCCGACCTGCGCATACTGGGCAAGCCTATCCTGGCAGGGCTTTCCCGGAAGTCCATGATCTGGCGTACGCTCATGACGACACCGGAAAACGCGTTGAATGGCACGACCTGCCTGAACACTGTGGCCCTTCTCAACGGCGCCTCGATCCTGCGCGTCCATGATGTCAGGGAGGCGGTAGACACCATCACACTCGTCGGCCGCCTTCAACTGGCTAACCGGTGACGATATTATTTAAAATGTTGCCGTCGATTGGTCAGGCTCCGTTGCGCGCGAATTGGTACATTTGTAAAGGCACATGGTATTCGCGTTTAAGATTGGATTCCTCGAAATAACGTGGGTCGATTTCATCGACGTCGGCCTTGTCAGCATTTTACTATACCAGATCTACAAGCTGATCCGTGGAAGCATCGCCGTCAATATTTTCCTCGGGTTGCTGGCGCTCTACCTTGTCTACCTTATGGTGAACGCTGCCCAGATGGAGTTGCTTGGAACCATCCTGGGTCAATTTATGGGCGTGGGATTTATCGCGATGATCGTGCTGTTCCAGCCCGAGATCAGAAAATTCCTGCTCGTACTCGGCCGCAGCACCGAGTTCCGTGAAAATTTCCTGAAGACTGTTTCCCACTGGCGGCATGGCCATGTCGACGATTTCGATGTGAGCCAGGTTCTGGATGCCGTCAAGTCGCTCCAGGCTACCCGAACCGGGGCGCTGATCGTGTTCACCCGCGACTCCGAGTTGAAGTTCTACGCACAGACCGGCGACTCGATCGACGCGGAAGTGAACAAACGTCTGCTTCTTTCCATTTTCAACAAGACCAGCCCGTTGCACGACGGTGCCGTCATTATTTATAAAGGAAGAATCAAGGCAGCGCGGTGCGTACTGCCCGTTAGCGAAAACGATCACCTGCCTGCCGATTTCGGTTTGCGACATCGCGCCGCAGTGGGAATGTCCGAGAACACCGACACCCTTGTGCTCGCCGTCTCCGAAGAAACGGGAAGGCTCATCCTCGCCCGCAACGGCAAATACCTCAGATCGCTGACGCTGAGCCAGGCCGAAGAAAAGATCATTCAATACCTGACTTACACGGAACCTTCACGGTGGGAAGAGGTCGCAAAGGAAGAGGTTGCGGCCGACTAATCACGTAGAATAATAACGCTTTCCCTACTGGCTGGCAAGCCCGGCAGCTTGAAAATCGGGCATGGGTAGTATTATTACGCCTGATGTGTTAGCTTTGTAGAGAACGAACCCGGGTTTGAAATGGTAGAAGCCAGTCCTTTCAAATTCTATTTTGCAAAATACTTCTTCCTGGTGTTCGGCCTGTTGCAATGGCTCGTGGCCTTGCTGATTTTTGTGAGACTGGATGGCGGCCCGCGTGGAATTTTTGGTGCAATGGTGTTCTTCACCATTGGGCTGGTCCTGATCTTTATTTACGTTGTGTTCAGCGACAAGGTCAAGCGGGTAGCGATCGGCAAGAACAAGATCGTCATCATGGAAGGCAACCGCAATTACCGCTTCGAATGGCCCGAAGTCAAGTCGCTCAAACTGATCCCGGTCTTCCACCTGTACAAGCTGAAACTGAAGGGCAGGAAACGACCCATCTACTTTTTCCCTGCGAAGAAGATCGACCCCACGTTCGGACTACTCGCGAAGGATACCTCGCGAATGGGATCCATCGTAAGAAAAAGAAAGAAGCGCTTTAAGATCAAGTAAGCGAGCCCGCGGAAATCACGCCCAACGCCTTGCCTACCTTCCGGAACGCCTCGACGGCCGCTTCCATGTGCTCCATCTCGTGGGCAGCGGAGAGCTGCACGCGGATGCGGGCTTGTCCTTGCGGTACGACAGGATAGAAAAATCCCACGACATAGATACCCTCATCAAGCAGGCGAGCGGCAAACTCCTGGGCCAGCTTGGCGTCGTAGAGCATGATCGGCACGATTGGGTGACTACCCGGTTTAACATCGAAACCTGCGTCAGCAATTGCCTTACGGAACCACACGGTGTTGCGTTCCAGTTTATCGCGCAGCGCCGTTGTCTCCGACAGGATGTTGAACACCTCGATAGACGCGCCGACAATAGCTGGTGCAAGGGTATTGGAGAAAAGGTAAGGGCGTGACCTTTGCCGAAGCATTTCGATAATCTCCTTCCTTCCACTCGTGAATCCACCGGATGCACCGCCGAGGGCCTTCCCCAGCGTACCCGTTATAATATCAACACGATCCATTACGCCGCACAACTCCGGCACGCCACGGCCGGTCTTGCCGAGGAATCCTGTGGCATGGCTCTCATCTGTCATCACCAACGCTTCATACGACTCGGCGAGATCGCAGATCTTGTCCAGCTGCGCGATGGTTCCATCCATTGAGAAGGCCCCATCAGTGACGATGATCACCTGTTCCGCTCCGGCTTCCCGAGCCTCCGCCAGTTTCGATTCAAGCGACTCCATGGAATTGTGATCATAGCGATACCGCTTTGCCTTACACAGCCGGATGCCATCGATCACGGATGCGTGATTGAGGGCATCGGAAATAATCGCATCCTTCTCCCCGAATAGCGGTTCAAACAGACCGCCATTGGCATCGAAAGCCGCTGCATAGAGAATCGTGTCGTCTGTGCCCAGAAATTCGGAGATGCGTCGTTCGAGCGTCTTATGAATATCCTGCGTACCGCAGATAAACCGGACCGACGACATCCCATAACCATGTGTTTCGATAGTACGCTTTGCCGCTTCGATCACCCTGGGATCGGATGAGAGACCGAGATAGTTGTTCGCACAGAAATTGATGACTTCTTTTCCACCCGTTCGGATTACCGGCCCCTGGGGTGTGGTGATAACGCGTTCCTCTTTGTACAATCCCGACGCCCGGATCGCTTCCAGTTCCTTTACCAGGGCAGGTTTCAGTCTGTCATACATTGCTTACATCTTGGGTTTGGGTCTTACAATCGGACGGGCTGAAGGCCGTGCAGGAGGTTTCTCCCCCGCCTGTGTGCTCTCCGCCGGAGCCGGCGTTGCTTTCAGGTGGTATTTTCTCCTGATAGCGTTGATCAGGTACAGCTTCTGGGCCGTAAAACTCGCAGGGTGCTGCTGAGCAAAATCGCGCTCCCATGATGACCACATCTCGGGATCACCTTCGCGAAACAGTGTGGGATCGATTTTCTTTCCTACCAGGTACTCTTCAAACGTCATCGCCAGTAAAGTTAGCGATACACGACAATCATTGCCTAACAAGTGATAGGTAAATGACAAATTTATTTAATTTGGCCCCGCAAACGCGATGGATTGCATACGAAGAAGCCAACCATACTGGTTATAGGAGCAGGGGGCCAGCTGGGCTCCGAACTCACGCAGGGGCTCCGCGACCACTATTCCAACGCAACGGTTATTGCAACCGACATACGCGAACCTGCCGGTCATTCAGGAAATTTCGAACACCTCGATGCCACGGACCGGGATGCGCTTTACCGGCTGCTTGGCCGCTATAAGGTTACCCAGCTTTACCATCTTGCCGCGGTACTGTCGGCAAAAGGAGAGCAGGATCCCGAGCCAGCCTGGCGACTGAATATGGATAGCCTTATTAATGTTTTGCAGGCTGCTGTCGAATTCAGGATTGAGCGCGTCTATTGGCCAAGTTCGATCGCGGTGTTTGGACCTATGACACCCCGGGACAATACGCCCCAGCACACCGTCACCGATCCGACAACCATTTACGGGATCAGCAAGATATCCGGCGAACGCTGGTGCGCGTGGTATCACGCCCGGTATGGCGTCGATGTCAGAAGTTTGCGTTATCCCGGTCTCATTGGATACAAATCACGACCGGGCGGAGGGACCACCGATTATGCGGTCGACATCTATTTCAGCGCCGTGAAAGACAAACGCTATACTTGTTTTCTTCGGGAGGACACCCGCCTTCCGCTGATGTATATGGAGGACGCGATACGCGCGACGCTCCAGCTTATGGAAGCCGACGCTGACCAGATCAATGTTCGTTCTTCCTACAACATCGCCGCCATGAGCGTAACTCCGGCTGAAATAGCGGACTCCATCCGTCGGCACATGCCCGAATTCGAGATTCGATACGAACCCGATTACCGCCAGGCGATTGCCGATACGTGGCCACGATCGATCGACGATTCTGCCGCGAGGAACGATTGGGGATGGCAACCTTCTTACGGATTGGAGGAAATGACTGCCGACATGCTTCAGCGACTTAGACAATGACGGCGATGTCGTACAAAAAAACGGCATAACTTTGGTTCCGTGATCACCTCACCCTACATGCCATGGCTCTTCTGAAAACACTTGATGCTGACGGCATCCTTGTCGTCACGTTTTCCCGAACCGAAGCGCTCAACGCGCTCAACCAGGAAACCCTTCATGAACTGGCGCAAGCGCTGGACGACATTTATAGTAATGACAAGGTGCGCGGGGTCATATTCACCGGTGATGGCGACAAGGCGTTCGTTGCCGGGGCGGATATCCGAGAGCTATCGGCGATGAGCCGTGAGGATGCACTGGCGTTGTCGGAGTACGGCCAAGGCCTGTTCCGGAAAATCGAACAGTGCCCAAAACCCATTGTGGCAGCCATCAACGGTTTCGCGTTAGGAGGTGGCTGCGAACTTGCTATGGCATGTCACGTCCGTATCGCCGTTGAGCATGCCAAGCTGGGACAGCCCGAAGTAAACCTTGGAATCATACCCGGCTACGGGGGCACGCAACGCCTTACCCGTCTTGCAGGGCCGGGAAGAGCGCTTGAGATAATCCTTACCGGCGACCTCATCGACGCAACGGAGGCCCATCGTATCGGCCTGGTGAATCGCATCGTGAAGGATCGCGAAGCACTTATGGCGCTGGCAAAGCAGATTCTCGCTAGAGTCCTTTCGAAAGCGCCGGTTGCCGTGGCCAAGGCTATCGATAGCGTGAATGCCGCGATGGAGGGAAGTGATGGATATGAGGTAGAGGCGAGAAATTTTGCCGAGTGTGCCGGGACGGATGATTTCAGGGAGGGGACATCGGCGTTCCTGGAAAAAAGAAAGCCCAACTTTAAAGGAGTTTAATTGAGCAAGATAAAGCGACTTGCCGGGGAAACCGCTATCTACGGGCTCGGCAGCATCCTGCCCCGCGTCATCAACTTCGTACTGATCCTGCCGCACACGTCGGTCTTTCATCCGGCTGAATATGGTGTCATCACCGACGTGTACGCGTGGGTGGCTTTCCTGAATGTCCTGTACACCTTCGGTATGGAGACCGCCTTCTTCCGTTTTGCAACGAAGGAGGGAGCAAATCCCAATACGGTGTTCAACACGGCACAGACGGCAGTTACTCTCATTACGCTCGCCTTGTCCACATTCTTTATCGTGTTTGCAGGTCCGCTCGCGGCGGAAATGGATATACCCGATCATCCGGACTATATCGTTTGGCTTACTTGCATCGTCGCCATTGATGCACTCGTTGCCATTCCATTTGCTCGACTGCGTCTCGAGAAGAAGGCGACGCGGTTTGCCTTGTTCCGGATCATCAATGTGCTCGTTATTGTAGTCCTCAACTTTTATTTTCTCAAAGTCGATTACGATCCCAACATTGGGGTCGCCTATGTGTTCCTTATAAACCTTCTCGCCAATGCGCTTTACATTCTCTTTTTCATTCCGGTATTCATCCGCTGGCGCCCTGCATTTGAAAAGGGACTCTTCTATGCGATGCTCGTCTATGCGTTTCCTGTGATGCTAACGGGTCTTGCCGGGACAACTAATGAGATGTTTTCGCGGATTACGCTAAGGGAATGGTTGCCCGAAAACTTTTACCCGGGCAGAAGCAGTTCATACGCACTGGGGGTATTTGGCGCGAACTACAAGTTCGCCGTGTTCATGAACCTCGTGATCCAGGCGTTCCGTTTCGCTGCGGAGCCGTTCTTTTTCAGCAATGCACGCGAAAAGAACTCGCGGCACCTGTTTGCGATGGTCAATCATTACTTCGTCGTGACGTGTTGCATACTCCTGCTTGCGATCGGTGTCAACCTCGACGTACTGAAAATCTTCCTTCGCAGCGAGGCCTACTGGGAAGGGTTGCCCGTCGTGCCGATCTTGCTTACCGCGTATCTTTTTCTTGGCATTTACTACAACCTGTCAGTGTGGTTCAAGCTTACGGACCGGACCTACTACGGTACGATCATTTCCCTGGGAGGGGCGGCGGTTACAATCATCGCCAACTACGTGCTCATTCCGGTCGCCGGATATGTGGGTAGTAGCTGGGCCGCGCTGATCTGTTACTTCTCCGTTGCCGCCGCGTGCTACCTGACGGGCAAGCGCTTTTATCCGATTCCGTATCGCGTGGGAACCGACCTGGCATACATCGTACTGACCGTCCTGTTGGTGTACGGTGTCAACGCGCTCCCCTTCGAAGGCGTGGCCGCATTCGTCGTCCACAACGTCATCGTGCTGGCAGTTGCGGGACTGGTATTTCTGGGGGAGCGCAAAGGGTTGAAAGAGGCGGTAAACCTCTGATCCCTCCGGTTCGCCGGAGAGCGACAGGATGGCCCGGCCGCGGCATAGTCGAAGATTATAGGGATTTTTGCTTAATTTTGTCATCTGACCTTGCATTCTGGAGGCGAATTGGTCGATCAGATCATAGAAGGTAACACGCAGGAACATTGATTGCATTCAGGATCTTGAGCTTTTTCCTGGTGGGCGTGGCGTTGTGTCTCTTCCATCCGGTAACGTATGGCCAGAAAAAAAAGAAGAGCCAGGAAGAGCAGGCCGCCCACAGCATCCGGCAACGAGAGGCTGAATTCTATTTCACGGAAGGGGAAAAATACTTCATCCTTGAAGACTACGCCAAGGCCCTCCTGTATTATCAGAAATCCCTCGACGTAGATCCCAACAACGCGACCGTTCACTACAAAATCGCCGAGGTCCTGTCGCGCAGCCAGCGTCAGGACGACATGATGAAGGCCGTTGCCAGTATAGAAACGGCCCTGCGGCTCGAACAGCACAACAAATACTTTTACCTGCTGGGGGTAAACATCTACAACAGCCTCGCGCGCTTCGACAAGGCAGCTGAGTTGTATGAGACCATGATGAAGCAGGTCCCGGGCACTGAGGAATACCTCTACGATCTCGCCGTGGTATACCAGTACAGCAAGAAACCTGCGGAGGCCATTCGCGTGTATGATCGGGCGGAAGCAATATTTGGCGTCAATGAAATATCATCGGTTCAGAAGCTGCGGCTGTACCTTGAGCAGGGTAAAGTGGAACAAGCCATTGCCGAAGGGGAAAAGCTGCTCGAGGCCTATCCCGATGACGAGCGCTACGCAATGGGGTTTGCGGACGTGATGTCAAAGAATGGACAGCTTCCCGTGGCCATACAGTACCTTGAAAAGTTTGTGGAAGAAAATCCCGATGCGGGCAACGCCAAAATGCTTCTCGCCGGTTTTTACCGCGACACGAAGGAGGAAGCCAAAGCGCGGACAATGCTGACCGAACTCTTTGACGATCCCTCTGTCGAACAGGGCAGCAAGCTGATCATCCTGGGGGCGTACAATACGGAACTACACCAGAACCGGATGCGGAATCAGCCCGATCCGGACAAGGAGGCTTACGTATTGTCGCTGTATGAAAAGCTCGTCGCCATGTATCCCGGCAGTGCCGACGTGTACGTTGTAGGGGGCGACCTTTACCTCTCAACAGGGCGCAACAGCGAAGCCGTCAATGCGTATCAGCAGGCCATCCGCGCGGGCGATGTGTCATTCGAGGTATGGCAGAACCTGATCTACCTGGAAACGCAACTCAATCAATTCGACAACGTCATTCGCCACTCAGACGAAGCCCTTGAAATGTTCCCTAATCAGGGGATGCTGTACTATTTCAACGGGTATGCCCACCTGCGTAAACGGCACTACGAGGAGGCTTCAGTGGCCCTGGAACAGGCACGAAAGATCATTACAGATGACGTCAACCTGCTGGGGGAAATTCACGGTATGCTGGGCGACGTGTACAACTGGCTAAAGGAATACGAAAAATCAGATCAGGCCTATGAGGAGGCGTTGCGGCTCAAGCCTGACAATGACGTTGTACTGAACAATTACAGCTACTTCCTGGCCTTGCGCAAGGCCAATCTGGAAAAGGCCGAACGGATGTCGACCCAACTGGTCCGGGATAACCCGGACAACGCAATATACCTTGACACACACGCCTGGGTCCTCTATGCCAGGGAAAAGTACAAGGAGGCCCGTAAGGTAATGGAGCGCGCCCTCGCCACCGGGAACGCAAACGCGACGCATTTTGAACATTATGGCGATATTTTGTTTAAGTTAGGGGATGTGAACGGAGCAGTTGTACAGTGGGAAAAAGCAAAGCAGGCCGATGCGGACAACAACGAACTGCTAAACAAGAAAATCGCCAACCGGAAAATCTATGAATAGGCTTCCCAGGCTTTTGTTGTATTGCCTGCCACTTGTGTTGGCAGCATGCAGCAAGAAGCTGACCGTAACACCAACGGTCGGCACTCCACGACCCGAGTTGGCCATTGATCAGTTAGACTTCGATTATTTTCAGGGCAAGGCTCGGATGGTCTTGCGCGACGGTAGTAAGGTGCGGGACGTAAAAACCAACATCCGGATCCGTAAGGACAGTGTGATCTGGATGTCGTTTTCCGTAATTGGTGTTCAGGGTGGAAAAGCTTTGATCAACCACGATTCGATCACCATTGTCAACAATGTCGATAACGAATACTTTGTCTTCGAGTACGACGAGTTGTCGCGACGATTCAATTTCGATATCAACTACGACGTGGTGCAGGCAGCCATGCTCGGCAATCTCGTAATGGAGCGGACGAGCGACGACCTCGTAGAACAGCTGGCATCCATGTTTGTGCTGAAACAACAATTAGGTACAGTTGACGTTATTAACTACGTCAATGCCGCCAGCATGAAGGTGGAAAAAGTGGAGCTACGGGAGAGTGATTCCAACAATTCGCTCACAATCGACTATTCGAACTTCCAGCTGGTTGGCGACAAGATATTCCCGTATAACGGAACTATCAACTTGTTGTACAAAACACCCGCTGGCCTTATTAATACAACAATTATCTTTGAATACAGTAAAGCGGAAATTGAAGACAAGGAACTGAAGTTCCCCTTTAATATACCCAGGAAGTATGTTCGCAGGTAGAGGAGTACTGGTAGTGCTATTTTTTTGCCTCCTGTCAATACCGCCGGCCTTTGGCCAAAAAAGCAAGGCGCAACTACAGAAGGAAAAGCAGCGCAATCTTGCCCGCATCAAGGAAGTGGAGGGCATCCTGTCGGAGACGGTTGAAAGAAAGGCCAACTCCATGGGAGAGCTCAATGCGCTCAATCAGCGCATCCGTCAGCAGGAAAACCTTATCAATTCGATCCGGGGTGAGATTGGTCTTCTCGACGGGGAGATCAGTGAAAACAACGACATCATAGAAGCGTTGGAGAAAGATCTGCAACGCCTGCGAAAGGAGTTCGCCGACATGTTGTATACGGCGCAAAAGACGCACAACAGCATTTCACCGTTATCGTTCCTCTTCTCATCACAATCACTTAACGACCTCTTGACACGGCTTCGGTACATGGAGCAGTACGCGCAGGCCCGGAACCTCCAGGCAAAGCAGATCGTCAAAGTGCAAGACGAACTGGCGAGTCAGGTGAAGGAGATCGAAGGCAAGCGCTCGGAGATGCAAACACTCCTCAACGAGCAGATGGCCGAGAGCCGAAACCTTGCCGAACTCAAGAAGAAACAAAACAACCTCGTGAGGACGCTGGCAAAAGAGGAGCGGAAGTTGCGCAGCGACCTGGAGAGCACCAAGAAGACCATCGCGATGCTCGATAAGAAAATCGAGGAAATCATTCGCGAAGAAATGGCGCGCGCGAAGCGCGAGGCGTCAAAAGAAGCCGTCGCCCTCTCCTCCAATTTTGAAGAGAACAAATCCAAGTTCTCCTATCCCGTGTCGGGATTTGTATCGCTGGGGTTCGGACGCCAGAGCCACCCTGTGTTGAAAGGTGTCATTCTCCAAAATGAGGGCGTGAACATTCAGACCAAGAAAGGGGAAAAGGTAAGGTCCATCTTTGAGGGTGAGGTTCGCGCGGTGGCGGTCATGCCCACCATCGGGAACTCCGTCATCATTAACCATGGAAATTATTTTACCGTATACTCTGGCCTGAAGGAGGTATTCGTCCGGACAGGCCAAAAAGTCTCCACAAACCAGGAAATCGGCGAAGTGATGACCAACAGCGAAGGTGTTTCCGAGTTGCGGTTCCGCATTTACAAGGACCGAACCCCGCTCGATCCGCAGCAGTGGCTGGGCCGTCTCTGATTCCCGCCGCATACGCTGGGTTTTTGCCTTTCCTCACGAATAAACACCGGAAAGTGCACCGTTTTCCTCATTTTTTCGTTCCAACATTATACTCTATCTTTACATCCTTAATCATCACTTTATGAACGGAATATTGTTAATCGGGATGCCGGGAATGGGCGAATGGATTCTCATCGGGCTCGTCGTGTTAATTTTCTTCGGCGCGAAAAAGATCCCTGAATTTGCGAAGGGTTTGGGACGCGGCATTCGCGAGTTCAAAGACGCCGTCAGCGACGTAAAAAAGGAAGTCGACCAGGCCGGCAAGGAGGTTGAAAAACTGGAAGAGCGAAAATAAGTGCACACACACGCCACCCTTCGTGACATTCAACACGAACTGAAGCGCGGCGCTCTATCCTGTAAGGCCCTAGTCAGGCATCACCTGGACAACATCCATACGCACGCTCATCTGAACGCTTTCCTTAGCGTTTACGAAGAGGAGGCACTCGCACGTGCGGAGCAGATCGATCAGAAAATTAAATCGAACACCGCCGGCAAGCTAGCCGGGCTTGTAGTCGGCATAAAAGACGTCCTATCCTACAAAGATCACCCCCTGCAGGCAGGCAGCAGGATTCTCGATGGTTTTATTGCTCAGTACACGGCAACCGCGGTGCAGCGGTTGCTTGATGAGGACGCCATTATTATCGGCCGCCAGAATTGCGACGAGTTTGCCATGGGCTCGTCCAATGAAAACTCAGCGTTCGGACCAGCGCTGAACCCGGCAGATCCCACGCGCGTACCCGGAGGCTCTTCCGGCGGATCCGCCGTAGCCGTCGCCGCCGGCATGTGCCGGATATCCCTCGGATCAGACACCGGAGGGTCTGTCCGCCAACCCGCCGCGTTTTGCGGCGTCATCGGCCTTAAACCAACATACTCACGCATCTCCCGCCACGGGCTGGTTGCCTACGGTTCATCGTTCGACTGCATTGGCATATTCGGTACCGCTATCGAAGACATCGCCCTCGTACTGGAAGTAGTTGCAGGAGCGGACGCATTCGACAGCACCGTATCGCGCAAAGCTGTACCATCGTACGTCCGGGAAATGGAAGCCGAACCGGAAAAGAAATACCGCGTGGCTTACATGGAAGGTCTTGAAGACGCGCCCGGTATCCAACCGGAAATTCGAAGGAACCTGGTAGCACGGTTGGAACAAGTTCGCGCCTCCGGCCACACCGTTGAGCCTGTGGCGTTGCCGTTCACCGAGTACGTACTCCCTACCTATTATATACTGGCTACGGCCGAAGCCAGCTCCAACCTCGCTCGCTATGATGGGGTACGATACGGATACCGAAGCCCTGCCGCCCACGACCTCCATACGCTGTACAAGAAGACGCGATCGGAAGGCTTCGGCAAAGAAGTACAGCGCCGGATTCTTCTTGGCACCTTCGTTCTGAGTGCCAGCTACTACGATGCATACTATATCAAAGCCCAGAAGGTACGGCGAATCATACGGGATAAAATGAAGGAAATCCTTCACATGTATGATTTCATGATTATGCCAATTACCCCTACTACAGCGTTTAAACTGGGGGAACACGCGGGAAATCCGGTGGAAATGTACCTGGCAGACCTGTTTTCCGTACAGGCCAACGTTGCCGGAATTCCGGCAATTTCGTTACCTTGTGGGTCTGATAATTCGGGTTTGCCGGTCGGAATGCAGGTTTTGACCGATGACTTCGAAGAGTCCAAACTTTTTCATTTTTCCAGGGATATTATGAGGATGGATCCCGGACGGTAAGCGACAGAGATAAAAGAGGAAATGCGTAGGGGAATACTTTTTTTACTGGCGATCTGTGGGATCCATGCCGCCACGGCACAGGAGATCCCCGACGAAATGGCCCTTCGGTTAGATTCCCTTTCCCTGACGGCGGGGGATTCCGTGCAAGTCGACTCTTTGGAGGTCGCCGCCGCAGAACAGGAAATCCTGTCTAAAGAGGACACGGCCGATTTTGTATACTTTGCCGCACCCGCAGATCTGGAATACATTCCCGGCGACGACAGTCCCGCACTGATACGCGACCGCCTCGCCTGCATCGAAGGAGAGATTCCCCTCCACTACAACGAACGGGTACACGCGTTTATCAATTATTTCACGGTCAAGGATCGCGATTACACGCGGCTCATGATGCGCCGCAAGAATCTTTACTTCCCCATTTTTGAACGGTACCTGGCAAAGTACGGCCTTCCCGATGAATTGAAATACCTTTCGATCATTGAATCAGCGCTTAATCCCCGGGCTGTGTCGCGGGTTTCCGCGGTGGGCTTGTGGCAGTTTATGTCCGCGACCGGCAGGTTTTATGGCCTGCATCAGGACTGGTACCTGGATGAGCGAATGGACCCCGAAAAGGCGACGGACGCTGCGTGTCGCTACCTTCGCGACCTGCACCGAATGTTCAACGACTGGGAACTTGCCCTGGCCGCATACAACACAGGACCCGGAAATGTACGGCGTGCCATTCGCCGTTCCGGATACAAAAAGACGTTTTGGGAGATCTACAACTACCTGCCTCGCGAAACACGCTCCTACGTTCCGCAGTTTGTCGCGATGATCTATACGCTCAACTACCTGGATCAACACAATTTCATCGATGAAGGTCAGGAAATGCTGATGGATGCCGACACGCTGATAGTAAGTCGCTACCTCCACTTCGAGACGTTTGCAAAACTTACCGGCGTATGCCTGGAAGACATGCAGAAGCTGAACCCCTCCGTTAAACACAACGCCCTACCCAATACACAAAAACCATACGTAATACACGTTCCCTTATTGGCTAAGGAACAACTGGAACAGAATCGTTTCGCTATACTCGATTCTGCTTCGAAAGTCGGGAAGAAGGAACTTGAAATGCTGGCGCGCAATACACCGGGCAGCACGTACGGTCGCGACCGCATCGTATATAAAGTGCGTAGCGGGGACGTACTCGGCTCAATCGCACTCCGCTACGGTGTTCGCGTAAGCGATATCAAGAAGTGGAATAATCTCAACAGCAATATGATTCGTGTGGGTCAGCGCCTCAATATCTGGCTGAAACCCTCGCAGTCTACTACCGTGGCCTCTGCACGGACCTCTACCACTCCCACTCCTATACCCGATTCCAAGACCTACGTCGTACAGCCGGGCGACACCCTTTGGGACATTTCACGGAAATTTGAAGGGGTTACGATCGAGAAACTGAAATCCCTCAACAATCTCACTGGCAACAAGATTCACGCCGGACAAAAGCTGGTATTAGGAATTTAGTTAAGTTTAAGGCGGCGCCTCGCCCCTGCGCAGCGTGACTATTGCCTAACCTTCGCATTATTTCCTAAAAACGCTGACACCATGCTCAAACTGGTCCGTATTTGGTTTGTTCTGCCCATTTTGCTTGTCGTTGCCGCGTGTAACTCAAATTCCAGCTCGGAATATCTACCTCGGGCTACGGGTGCGGCCGGCGACATCCTGGTCATTATTGACTCGGCGCAGTGGCAGGGTCAATTGGGAGAAACCATTCGCGAAGTATTCTCGGCCGACGTTCCCGGACTGCCCCACGATGAAAAATACTTCGACCTGATACCCGTACATCCATCGGGCCGGATCCATCTGCTCACACACCTGCGCAACATCATGTATGTGTTCACACTCGACGAAAATTCACAGGGGTCACGACGCATCATGCAGAGTTTCACGCCCGAATCACTGGAAAACATCCGCGAGGACACGACCTTCTTCCATACCACTGCGCGCGACGTCCACTCGCGTGGCCAGGTAGTGATGTACCTGTTTGGCGTTAACGAGGAACAATTGATGCGCCACATTCGAACCCATGCCAACACCCTTGTTGGATTCTTCAACAATGCGGAACGCGAACGGTTGGAACAAATGATTGCGAGGACCAAGACCACGCGACCACTCACAGAGTTTCTCGAGAAGGAGTACGGGATATCCCTCCGCTTTCCGCATGGCTATGTGGTCGCCGATCAGCAGCCTGACTTTGTGTGGCTCCGACGGATTGAAACTGAGATCGACAAAGACGTGTTCGTAGCTTTCAAACCCTATGAAAGCGAATACCAGTTGCTACCCGACAGCATTGTGGCGTGGCGCGACGAAGTAGCCCGAAAATATTTGTACGCCGATCCAAGCAATCCGATTAGCTACGTAATAACAGAAAGAGAGGTGCCGTTCTTACCAGTCACTGCCAAACAAACGCGATTGAATGATAAATACGCCATGGAGATCCGCGGTATATGGCGCACCAACAACAAGAGCATGGGTGGGCCGTTCGCTGGAATTGCCGTGGCCGATCCCGACAAAGGCATGGTGTACTACATCGAGGGCTTTACATACAGTCCCAGCAAGGCACAGCGCGAGATCATGCGCGAACTCGAGGCCATCGTCCATACCTTTAAAACGGTTCTCTCAACCAATTGATAGATGGCAGTGTGAGTCTGTGTGTGAGCGTGAGGGAGGGGGCGGGGCAACTTCAATCAGCCACATCAGCACTCCAATAGCTCGACACATGAGCACATTTGTTCATATCTTTGCCTACCGGACCAAACTTCAACCATGGCAATTAAGATTCGCAGGGAGGACGCCCTGAACTACCACATGCAGGGGCAACCCGGAAAGATCGAGGTGGTGCCTACCAAAATACTGAGTTCACAACTCGACCTTGCCCTTGCCTACTCCCCCGGTGTAGCCGAACCCTGTAAGGAGATCGCAGCTAACAAAGACGACGTTTATAAATACACGGCGAAGGGTAACCTTGTCGCCGTTATCTCCAACGGCACAGCAGTGCTCGGCCTTGGAAACATCGGGCCTGAGGCGTCAAAGCCTGTAATGGAAGGCAAGGGAGTCCTTTTCAAGCGTTTCGCAGGGATTGACGTCTTCGACGTCGAGATCAATGAAGAGGATCCGGATCGGTTCATCGCTATTGTCAAATCGCTCGAACCCACATTTGGAGCGATCAACCTGGAGGACATCAAGGCGCCCGAATGCTTCAAAATAGAAACCGAGCTTCGTCGGCAGCTTTCCATTCCAATTATGCACGACGACCAGCACGGCACCGCAATTATTTCGGCTGCCGCGCTGCTCAACGCGCTTGAACTTATTGGAAAAAAGATTGAAGACATCAAGATCGTGGTCAACGGTGCAGGCGCTGCTGCAGTCAGCTGTACTAAGCTGTACATTGCGCTGGGCGCGCGCTGCGAAAACATCGTGATGTGCGACAGCAAAGGGGTCATTAACCGGAGCCGAACCAATCTGGATGAGATCAAGCAGCAGTTCGTTACGGACCGCGACATATACACGTTGCGCGAAGCCATGGTGGGAGCCGACGTGTTCGTCGGTCTGTCCGTAGCTGATGCCATCACACCGGAAGACTTGCGCAATATGGCCAAGGACCCCATCGTGTTCGCGCTTGCCAATCCCAACCCGGAAATCAATTACGACCTGGCGCTCCAAACGCGAAGCGACATTATTATGGCGACCGGACGCTCGGATCATCCCAACCAGGTTAACAATGTGCTGGGCTTCCCTTACATATTCCGTGGCGCGTTGGATGTGCGGGCTCGGGAAATCAACGAAGCGATGAAACTTGCCGCTGTTCACGCGCTGGCCGGCCTCGCCAAGGAGCCCGTTTCCGACATTGTCGCGAAAGCCTATGGCGCTCCCAAGCTGCAGTTCGGACGCGAGTACCTTATCCCCAAGCCTTTAGATCCCCGCCTGATCACGCGTATATCACCCGCCGTTGCAAAGGCCGCCATGGAATCGGGTGTTGCCACCCGGCCGATTGTCGACTGGAGTGAATACCACGTGGAGTTGCAACAACGAATTGGCATCGATCAAAAGCTGATGTCACACGTTATCGATCGTGCGAAGCGAAATCCTAAACGTGTTGTGTTCGCGGAGGCCACCCATCCCAAGATCCTCAAGGCTGCACAGATTCTGAAGGACGAAAAAATTGCTGAGCCGATACTGCTTGGTAGCCGTAAGGAGATCACTGCTCTCATAGAGGAATACCATCTTGATCTGGAAGGATGTCCCATCATCTACCCGCGCGCACAGAAGGAGACGGTGGAACGCTACGCAAAGATTCTTTACCAAAAGCGGCAACGGAAAGGATTGACCTACCAGGATTGTCTCAGACTCATGCGCGAACGCAACTACTTCGGCGCAATGATGGTAGAAACAGGAGATGCTGATGCGCTGGTTTCAGGTTTGACAAAAGACTATCCGAAGACGATCCTCCCTGCACTTCACGTCATCGGCGTCGAAGAAGGGGTCAACAGGGTTGCCGGTATGTACATCATATTAAACAATAAGAGAACTTACTTCTTTGCTGACACCACGGTGAATGTCGATCCCACCGCCGAGGAGTTGTCCGAGATTATCGATCTCACGGCACGGGGTGTTCGCTTTTTCGACATCGAACCCAGGGTTGCAGTACTCTCCTATTCGAACTTCGGTTCATCGAAGGGCGATATCCCGGAGAAAACGCGTAGGGCAGTTCAACTGGCGCGTGAAAATAATCCGGGACTTATCGTCGAGGGCGACATTCAGGCGAATGTGGCGCTTGACACAGTAATACAGAAGGAGACCTATCCCTTCAGCGCGCTCGCTGAAACGGGTGCGAATACACTGATCTTCCCGAACCTTGCTGCCGGTAACATTGCCTACAAGTTGCTGATGGAAATCGGGGGCGCCGAAGCAATTGGTCCGATCCTGTTGGGCATGAAAAAACCGGTTCACATCCTGCAATTGGGAAGCTCCATACGCGAGATCGTCAACATGGCAGCCATTGCAGTAGTAGATGCGCAAAAACGAGAACCCGGCGTAGCCAACTGAAGTCCGAAGCCTTGCGCTGCCGTTAACCGCCAGAAAGGCCGGTTGGCCCGGCAGTTTTTGAATTGTGTGCGGTTCTCGTGATATTTCGGAGTCAAACCCGGCTGTAGCATTTTTTTATGATTGCCTTTCTTGATGGGAAGCTGGTTCACTGTGAACCCACTTTTGTGCACGTAGACGTCAACGGCGTAGGATACCAGTTGCAGATATCCCTGCAGACGTACGCAGACATCAAGAACCTGGAACGGGTACGGATACATACGCACCTCGCCGTACGCGAAGATGCCCACATACTGTACGGTTTCAGCAGTGTTCCGGAAAAGCGATTGTTTCAACTGCTGATTTCAGTGAATGGCGTCGGGCCCAACACGGCCATTGTTATGCTTTCGTACCTGACAATTCAGGAACTCAAGACTGCGATACTGCGCGAGGACGTCAGGACGCTTCAGGCCGTGAAAGGGATCGGCGCCAAGACGGCGCAGCGGGTTATTATTGAGCTTCGCGACAAGCTGAAAAAAGAATCCATCGAAGACGGGGCGACTATTTCCATTGACCCCCGCAATACTTTGCGCAACGAGGCGTTATCAGCATTGCTCACGCTGGGCCTACCGAAAGCAGCGGCTGAGAAAAGTGTGGATGCCGTCCTGAAAAAATCAGGAATTACCATTACCTTGGAAGATTTAGTCAAGCAAGCATTAAAAAACGCTTAGTACGTTTGAAGGTTGAGTGTTCCCAGTATCAGGTTGGCCTAACTTTGAGACGACTGTGCATCGGCTGGCTGATAGCATTTGCACTCCCCTTTACTTCCTTCGCACAACAACCCGATACGACGAACGCACCTGCTGATACGCTGGGGCCGTATACGCCCAGCACGCGCCCAACCTTCACACCTTCCGACCGGTACGGCGATCCGTTTTCGAATCCGACCTACGAAACCCCGTTCTTCCTCATGGATCCCGACCGATTGAACCTCGAACTGGAAATCGACACCTCGCTCAATTATTCCATTCGCGAACGCATCGGCGATGTGCCGTACCGGCCACCATCCATGATGTCGTTCGAGGAATTCAACCGGTACCAGGAGCGAACGATGCTGAAAGACTACTGGCAAACGCGTTCCCGTGCCCTCGATGGCGAAAGCGCAGTTAGCGGTCGGGGCTTTACACCAAAAATCTTTATTAGCCCGGTACTCGACCGGATCTTCGGCGGCAGCTACATCGAGCTGATTCCTCGTGGCATGGTTACGCTTGATTTTGGCGCGTCGTTCCAACGCATCGAAAATCCCGCGATACCGATCCGCCAGCAACGCAACGGCGGATTCGAATTCGATCAGCAGATCAACATGAACGTCACCGGGAAGATCGGTGAAAAGCTCGCTGTCACGGCAAACTTCGACAACAACAATTCATTCGACTTTCAAAACAACATGAAAGTCGAGTATACAGGCTACAAGGAAGACATACTTCAGAAACTAGAAATCGGAAACGTAAGCCTTCCGCTCAACAACACGCTCATCCAGGGTGCACAGAACTTGTTTGGTGTGAAGGGGCAGTTCCAGTTTGGCAAACTCAACGTAACAGCCATCGCCTCTACACAGCGCGGTAAAGTGTCTTCCATTGAAATCCCTGGCGGATCAGGCGGGCAGGGACGACCGTTCGAGATCATTGCTTCCAACTACGATGAGAACCGCCACTTCTTCCTGGGTCACTTCTTCCGGGAAAATTACCGAAGGTGGATCGCCATTCCGCCGCAGATCACCTCAGGTGTGAACGTCACCCGTGTGGAAGTGTACATCCTCAATCGCAATAACGATACCCAAACGTTGCGGAATGTCATTGGTCTTATGGACCTGGGTGAAGGCAACCGTGTTTACAATCCGAACGTGCAGGGCCGGGTTCCCGGATCACCGAACACGAACGAAGCGAACGACCTGTTCGAATACGTCTCTGGCCTCAACCGTTCTGCAGACATCGATGCCCAACTCGCAAACAAAGGATTAGCGAACGGCACTGATTACGAAAAGATCAACGGTGCACGCCGGCTCGCTCCAACCGAATACACTTTTCATCCGCAGCTCGGATACATCACGCTGACCCGCAAGCTCCAGAACGATGAAGCGCTGGCAGTCGCGTACGAGTATACTTACAACGGCCGCGTCTTCAAGGTAGGTGAGTTGTCCGAAGACTACAGCAATCTTAAAGACAGCGAAGTCATCTTCCTAAAGTTACTTCGACCGAGAAAGATTGCCATCCGCGACGCGCAGAATGTCATCATCCCGACCTGGGACCTGATGATGAAGAACATCTATACGCTGAATGTGACTCAACTCTCACAGGAAGCCTTCCAGTTGCGTATCATCTATCGCGACGATCGCACGGGGATCGATAACCCTCAGCTGCAGGAAGGACAGTTCGTGCGAAACCGACAACTCATCGAAGTCTTCGGACTCGACAAACTCAACCCCGTTAACGATCCACAGCGAGACGGGAACTTCGACTTCATTGAAGGGATTACCATCAATGCCGAGAACGGGCTCATCATATTCCCTTACCTCGAACCGTTCCGCGACGCGCTCAGGGAAGCGTTTCAGCCTGAGCCAAACCGCGATCAACTTATTGAAAAGTACTCTTACGACACATTGTACCGCACCACCAAGGCGGAGGCGGAGCTGTTCTCCACAAAGAACAAATTTTTCCTTGTGGGTACGTACAGTGCAGGGTCGTCAAAGGAAATCCTCATCCCAGGCTTTGGCGTAACACCAGGATCTGTACGCGTGTATGCCGGCGGCATTCCGTTGCTTGAAAATTCCCAATTCACGGTCGATTACACGTTTGGTAAAGTCATTATCCTCGACGAAAGCATCCTGAGCAGCGGAAAGAATATTACGATCGACTATGAGCAGTCCGACCCGTTCGCCTTTCAAACCCGAACGTTGTTGGGCACGCGCTTCGACTACACCGTCAATGATGACATCAACGTCGGGTCAACCGTACTCTATTATAATGAGTCAGCAGGAATCAGATTGGCACCGAGCCGGCCCGAAACCTCATGTACGGGCTCGATTTTAACATAAACAAGGAAAGCCGACTTCTGACAAAGCTGGTGGACGCGATACCCATCCTTCAAACCAAAGAACAGTCTTCAATTAACTTCAGCGGCGAATTCGCACAGCTGCTGCCGGGTACTTCAAACGTCATCGACGGAGAAGGTACCGCTTACCTCGACGACTTTGAGAATACAGCCACGCCGTATTCGCTCATGAGCCCGCAGGCGTGGAAGCTGGGGTCAGTACCAAAGACCGAAGACTCGCGTTTCGATCCCAGCGGCGGTGCGAGGACTATTGAGGCCGGCTACCGCCGGGCGAAGCTCGCCTGGTATATGATCGACAATCTGTTCTATCGGAGCGGAGGTGGAGGAGGCGTGTCCAAGCCGTCACACCTCGGTGAAATTACCAACCACTACGAACGTGCTGTGTCGCCGCAGGAAATTTTTCCATTGCGCGACCGGGAGCAGGCACAACCGTATGAGCCCATCTTTGACGTAGCATACTATCCAGCTGAGCGTGGGCCATACAACTTTAATCCCAATCTCAACAACCTCGGATTCTTCAACACCCCGCGGGAGAACTTTGGCGCAATCACCAATGCGGTGCGCACGGAGGTCGACTTCGACAAGTCGAACATCGAGTACATCGAATTCTGGCTCCTGGATCCCTTTATTGACTCTCAATATGGAAGAATCAATGATGGCATTAACCCGGAGAAATCAAACAAGACGGGTGGTAAGCTGATCTTCCAGTTGGGGAGCATTTCGGAAGATGTAATACCGGACGGCAGGCACGGATTCGAAAACGGTTTGCCCGCCGACGGCAATCTGGCCGCAGGTGCAACAGAAACCGAATGGGGCTACGTCACTACGCAGCAGTACCTGACGGACGCCTTCGACAATTCCTCGCAGGCACGGGCAAATCAGGATGTCGGCCTCGACGGAATTCCCAACAACATTGAATCGACCAAGTTCCAGGACTTCATGGATGCGGTAGCAGGGATTTCACCGGAAGCACGGGAAAGGATCGAACTCGACCCGTCGGCTGACGACTTCCAGTATTTCCTTGGACCAGACTTCGATCTCAACGAGGCACCGATACTGGTACGCTACAAGAACATCAACGGGATGGAGAACAACACGCCGATCGCGGGCAACGACCTCGTGGCCCGTTCCGGTAGTCCCTATCCCGACAACGAAGACCTCAACGCGGACAAC
>JAJJPK010000004.1:0-31700 GCA_032907565.1 Cyclobacteriaceae bacterium
TGGAGGTAGACCATCGCGATTTCCCTGAGCGGTCCTTCAGCGTTTTCACCTTGCTGCGAAAGGATTTTTTCCACGCGAAGAATACAGGATTCAGCGACGTAAATCTCGATCAGAATATCCGCAAGGTTCATCAGCAGCTCCTGCTCGTCGGCCAGCTTCGCCATAAACTTCTGCGCTGCGGAACCTGCGATCATCAACCCGGCTTTCTTGGCATTCGCCAGCGCGCGTTTCTCCGCCGCAAATACTCCTTCCTCCTCTTCGGATGACGAGGGGATGGCCATCAGTTCCTTCTGCACCTCCATAGCGGGTGTCATCAAATCCAGATGTCCTTTCATGGCCCGCTTGAGCAGCATGTCAATCGTGAGCATGCGGTTAATTTCGTTGGTCCCCTCGAAAATCCGGTTGATGCGCGCATCGCGGTATGCACGATCCATCGGGCCTTCCGCGGAGAAACCCATCCCGCCGAAAATCTGTACGCCTTCATCCACAACATAGTCCAGAACTTCTGATCCATGGACTTTCATGATCGCACATTCGATGGCGAACTCTTCCAACGACTTGAGCCGCGCTTCACCCGCTGCCATCCCGCCGGCGACCAGAGCCGCGTACGCGTCGTCAATATTCTGGCCTGCGCGATAACACGCTGCCTCCGAGGCATACACGCGCGTTACCATTTCAGCGATCTTGTGTTTTATCGCACCAAAATTGGCGATTGCCGTCCCGAACTGCTTTCGTTCCTTCGCATATTCCACGGCAATAGATATCGACCGCTTGCTGCCTCCAATTGCTGCCGCTCCGAGCTTGATGCGACCCACGTTCAGAATATTAACGGCGATCTTGAATCCGTTCCCTCGTTCCGACAGGAGGTTCTCAACGGGAACTTTGCAGTCGTTAAAGAAAATCTGACGGGTTGAAGAGCCCTTGATACCCATCTTGCGCTCCTCCTCGTTCATGGTAATGCCGCCAAAGCTTTTCTCTACGATAAAGGCACTGAGGTTCTTGTCGTCATCAATCTTGGCGAATACAATAAACACGTCGGCAAAGCCCCCGTTCGTAATCCACATCTTCTGGCCGTTGATGATGTAGTGCTTTCCGTCGGCATCCAGTACGGCGCGCGACTTGGCGCTGTTTGCGTCCGAACCGGAGTCGGGTTCCGTCAGACAGTATGCCGCTTTCCATTCACCCGTGGCAAGCTTGGGAATGTATCGCTTCTTCTGTTCATCATTGCCGTAGTAAAGAATAGGAAGTGTACCGATGCCTGTGTGCGCAGACAAGGCAACAGCCACAGAGTGTCCTCCACCGATGATTTCCGCCACGAGCATAGTCGTGTTGAAATCCATCCCGAAGCCACCATATTCCTGAGGGACCGATGTTCCCAGCAGTCCGAGCTCACCCGCTTTGTCGAGAATAGCCGGCATCAGGCCGGGATCCTTCATGGAGTCGATTTCATCGAGTCGGGGAAAGACTTCCTGCTCAAGGAAGTCATGGCACGTCTGCGCGATCATGCGTTGTTCCTCGTTCCAGTCTTCAGGAATAAAAATTTCCGAAGCCTTCGTTTCGCGGATGAGAAACTCCCCTCCTTTGACGGCCCTCTTCGTGTTTGCTTCCATAGCTGATGCTAATTCAATAACTCGTATATCCCGGCGACACCCTGGCCGCCACCCACACACGCGGTAACAAGCCCGTACTTTTTGCCCTGTCTTCTCAATTCGTTCAAAATCTGAACAGTGAGCCGCGCGCCGGACGATCCTAAAGGGTGACCCACGGCAATAGCCCCTCCGTTTGGATTCAATTTTTCCTGATCGATACCCAATTCCCGCACAACGGCCAGCGACTGTGCCGCAAACGCTTCGTTAAGTTCAATGATATCGATGTCTGCCAGTTTCATTCCCGCCAGTTTAAGCGCTTTGGGTACGGCCCGCACTGGACCAATGCCCATAATCCTGGGCTCGACACCCGCCACAGCGTAACTCACCATTCGGGCCACCGGCTTTGCGTTGAGTTCTTTCATCTTGCGTTCAGACATCACGAGGACAAACGCGGCGCCATCCGATGTTTGCGATGAATTCCCCGCCGTGACCGTGCCACCCACAGCGAACACGGGCTTCAGCTTGGCAAGCGCCTCCAGTGAAGTGTCAGGCCTTACGCCTTCATCGGTGTCGACGACAAACTCCCGGGTTTTCCGTTTCATGTCAGTGTCGACGTATACTTCCTTCACAGTGATGGGTACGATCTCATCTTTGAACTTGCCTTCACGAATCGCGGCGGCGGCCTTCATATGCGACCGGTAGGCGAATTCATCCTGATCCTCGCGACTAACGTTGAACTGCTTTGCAACCGCCTCAGCAGTTAGTCCCATGCTGGTGTAGTAGTCGGGATTGTCCTTTGCGATCTTGTAGTTAAGCACCGTCTTCCATCCCATAACAGGCACGAGCGACATCGATTCCGTCCCTCCTGCAATGATGATGTCCGCAAGTCCCGCATGAATGCGTGCACAGGCGATCTGTATAGCCTCGATCCCCGAACCACAATATCGATTGATCACCATGCCAGGTATGTCCTGACCGAGGGCCAACAGCGAGATCATGCGGCCCATCTGCATTCCCTGCTCCGCTTCCTGGACAGCATTGCCCACGATAAGGTCATCGATCATGTGAGGCTCCAAACCAGGAACAGACTTCATCAGATGTCGGATGACATCAGCAGCCAGATCATCCGGTCGCGTAAACCGAAAGCCGCCGCGCTTCGCTTTTCCCACCGCTGTCCGGTATCCCGCCGTTATGTATGCGTCCATAGGTGTTGTATCTTTAGCCTAATGAATACCACGGCAAGAGAACCCGCGCACATGTTTAATTGTATGTCCAACTTCACATTGGCCGACAGATCGTCGTTACGTTTAGGTCTTGTGCGCTCGGGTTCCTCTTGCGCGGTATATCACGTTTAGGTTAACGTCAATTTCTAAGTGGCTTTCCGCCGGTAATTACAGCCTGTATTCTCTCAAGTGTTTTCCTTTCCCCACACAGGGAGACGAAAGCCTCACGTTCCAGGTCCAGGAGATATTGCTCGCTGACCTGCTGCGGCGACGTCAGGTCGCCACCACACATCACATGAGCGATCTTGCCCGCAATCTTTGCGTCATGATCGGTGATGTAATTGCCTTCACGCATGCCGTGTATGCCAGCCAGGAACAGCGCGAGACCTGCCCGTCCCTGTACTTTGATGTCGTTCGCCTGGATCGGCATCGTGTATCCCGCTGCAGCCATGTCGAGCACAGCGGCTTTCGCGTCAGCAAGCTGACGGTCGACGTTCACGGAAATCCGGTCGCTTTCCCGCAAAATTTTCATGCGGCGTGCTTCCGCTGCGGAAAGGCTTACCTTCGCAGTCGCGATCGTCATGAACGCGTTCTGCAGCGCGTTGAGCTCAACGTCGCCTTCCTCAAAAGCGTCGCTCACACGCTTCGTCATTTCCTTCGTACCCCCGCCGGCCGGTATCAAGCCCACCCCAATCTCAACGAGACCGATGTATGTTTCAGCCGCGGCCTGCACCCGGTCGGCGTGCAGCGTGATCTCGCATCCGCCTCCGAGCGTACGTCCTTTCGGACACACGACAACCGGAACACTCGAGTAACGCGCACGCATGACCGTACGCTGGAACTGCCGGACCATAAACTCAAGCTCATCGTAATCCTGCTCGATCGCGAACATAAACACCAGGCCCAGGTTGGCGCCTAACGAAAAGTCCGCCTGCTGATGCCCGATCACCAAACCCACATATTCTTTCTCAGCCATGTCGATGGCCCGGTTCAATCCTTCAATGACGGGACTGGTCAACGTGCTGCCTTTGCTGTGCCAGGAGAAGTTGAGTACGCCATCTCCGAGGTGGGTTATGGCCGACTCCGCATTGCGCCATATGATCCGGTTTTTCAAATCCTCCAGGATGACAAACGCTTCCCGTCCCGGGATGTCCTTATATGAGCGCGTAGCGATATCGTAATACTGACGCCTTCCGTCTTCTACCTTGTAGAACGAAGTGTGGCCTGCCGCTACCATCTCCCGCACCCAGGGTGCAACGGCGTAACCCTCCATTGCCGTCAGCGATTCCTTGAGTCCAACTGCATCCCAGGTTTCGAAGGGGCCGACTTCCCATCCGAATCCTGCACACACGGCGTCATCTATCTTGTAGAGCTCGTCAGCAATCTCGGGTATGCGATGCGACACGTAGCTGAAGAGCGCATAAAAAGTTTCGCGATAAAAAGCACCCGCCTTGTCCTTGCCCTCCAGCAGTACTTTGAATCGCTTGCGCACATCGGCGATGGGCTTGGTAGCTTCTAACGTGGCGAACGACGACTTCGCCTTTGGCTTATACTCAAACGAAGACAAGTCGAGCGTAAGGATCTCGGTTTGCCCCTTAGTATTTTTGGTCTTCTTGTAAAAGCCCTGACCTGTCTTGTCGCCGAGCCACTGATTTGCTTCCATCTTCAGGATGGCTTCCGTGGGGCGAAAGACATCGCGTGCCTCATCGTCCGGCAATCCGGCGTGAAGGTTGTTGGCAACCTTGATCATCGTATCCAGGCCGACGATATCCGACGTGCGGAACGTGGCCGATTTCGGTCGGCCAATAACGGGTCCGGTAAGTTTATCAACATCGTCGATGGTAAGCCCGAGCTTCTCCATCGTGTGGATCACCTTCATGATACCGAAGACTCCAATGCGGTTTGCGATGAACGCAGGCGTGTCTTTGCAAAGCACCGTAGTCTTCCCCAGGAAGAGGTCGCCGTACCGCATGAGGAAGTTGACGACTTCCGGGGCAGTGTAGGGAGTCGGTATGATCTCAAGCAACTTGAGGTAGCGCGGCGGATTGAAGAAGTGTGTGCCACAGAAATGCTTGCGGAAATCCTCACTGCGTCCGTCAAGCATACTGGAAATGGGAATGCCCGAGGTGTTTGACGAGACGAGTGTGCCCGGCGTGCGATGCTGTTCTACCTGGGCAAAAATCTTCTTCTTGATTTCGAGGTTTTCGACGACGGCTTCCAGAACCCAGTCACACTTCGCGATCAAGGGCATGTCGTCGTCAAAATTGCCCGTAAGGATTCGTGAGGCAAAAGCCTTGTCATACAGGGGCGCCGGGTTTGCTCGGATAGCCCGTTCAAGCGATTGGTTGACGATACGGTTTCTGACTTGCTTGTTGTCGAGCGTAAGGCCCTTAGCGCGCTCTTCATCGTTAAGCTCGCGCGGCACCATATCGAGCAAGAGCACCTTGCAACCGATGTTGGCGAAGTGGCACGCAATCGCAGACCCCATCACTCCTGACCCAAGAACAGCAACCTTGCGAATTGACCGATTCATACCCTGTACGATTCGTTGCCTATGTGTTGATGCCGTCAAACAAATCCGGGCGTTCAACAACCTTGTTAATTTCGGACAGCACTTCGAAAAACGCCTTGAGCTTTTCAGGCGCTACCTGCTGCAGTACCGTGTTGTTAAAGTGCAACACTACTTCACGCGCTTTCTCCTTCTTCCCACGTCCCTCGGGCGTCAGAAAAATCCGTACCGAGCGGCGGTCGTTCGGATCCTGCGCCCGGAATATCAGACCATCGGATTCCATGGTCTTCAAAATACGCGTGAGGCTGCGGGCTTCCAGTCCCATCAATGGGGCGATCTTGGTCGCGGGCGTTCCTTCCTCAGCATCTACATTCAGCAAGACAAAGCCGGTAGACATCGTCGCGCCATACCGTGCTGCTTGCTGGTTGTACATCCTCGCAATCGCATGCCAGGTCGCCTTGATATTGTAATCGACAGTCTCCTCACGCCTCATGATCGTCAATCAGAGGAACGAATCTAGTAAAATTTGTTATGCATGCATACTAAATGGCTGCAATAAATTTGTGCGGCTGCTCACCAGCGAAAAAATGCGGTTAGGGTGTAGGAACAGGAGGGCCGAAATCGCCCCGGAGTGAGCGGAAGCGCTTCCGGGCTTCGGCGGCATATACGCTACCGGGGAATCGGTTCAGGAATTCCCGATAGACTTCCATCGCCCTGGAGAGGTCGTTCAAATGACGCTCGTAGATTTCTCCGGTGCGAAAAAAGGCATCGTCGGCAAGGATGTCTGCGGGATAGTCGCTTATGATTTTCTGCAGCAGTTCGATGGCTTTATGAAACTCGCCCTTCTGCAGCCTGATATTGGACTCCAGCCAGTACACGTCGTCCAAAATAGTAGCTATTTCGCCGGCGGCCTTCATCTGAACGAGGGCCGAGTCGCCCCGCGTTTGCAGTGGTGTCCGGTTCATCATGATCGCATCCGCCTTGCTGACCCACTTCGTACCGCCAGCACGGAACGCCTCCATCGCGGCCAGCGCTTCGTCTATCTTGTTTTGATACAGCAGCAACTCGATGGCCGCATATTCTTTCAATGCCTCGCCCGTCGAGTCGAACGCGATATTTTCCTTGATGCGCATGCTGAGGTCCATCGCATCGTTCGCGATTTCACGCGTCGTGGCTTCTTTGAGGATATCCAGGTGTTCCTGGGCGAGCCTGAAATCGCCTTTGAAATACGATAGTTTCGCATTTTTCAGCTTTGCTTCATATCCCAGTGGATTTTCCTTCTGGATCTTTTCCACCTGGGAGTACAACAGCGTGGATTCCCAGGGTTCGCCTTTGAGCAGGTAAATATCCCCGAGGTCCAGCTTCGCTTTGGAACGCAGGTACAGGGTAGCTTTGGTGTTGGTAGTGAGCTCTTCCAGCAGGCGAATGGCCTCGTCCTTTTGGTCAAGGTACATTGCATGCAATGTGGCCTGGCTTCGGCGCGCTTCCAGGGAGTACGCGTTATCAGGGTATTGCTCGATAAAGCTTTTGTAATCCTCAACCAGCGTTCGTACGGAATCCCGGTTAACAGGGTAGCGTTTTTTGATCTGCGCTTCCCGGGTACGGATCAGGCCGAGCCGCGCCATGAGGTAATTCGAAGTCCCGGGGTATTCGCGCGCTACGTACCGGTAAATTCTCGCAGCCGTCGTGAAATCCTCATTATCAAGGGCTACCTGGGCAACCTCCATGCTTTTTTCTCCTTCCCGCTTGTAACGTTTGTCGTACGCCCGGGCCTGGATGAAAGAAGCGTAAAAGTTTTTTTGCTGGATGGTGACCCAGATGAGCAGGTCGGAGTACACCTCGACATCCGGGTTCTTCTGGATCTTGGCGTAGAGAATCCGCTCCAGGCTTTCGAGCTCATCCGGTTTCGTCAGCAGCGCCTGCATCACATTCTTCACATACTGGATGTTGGCCGAACTCTGGGTTACATAGCTGAGATATTCCTCAACCATCTTGTCCTTCTGACCCTGCAGCCGGTATAACATCGCGAGTTCTAGTCCGAACAGATAAGGATTCCCCAGGAATTTGCGCGAAGTGGTCAGCGCCTTCACTGCATACTCGTTCATGGAACGGGCCGATAGGTAGTCGGCCATCATCTTGATCGCCTGAACATTCGATTTGTTTTGTGAAATCAGCTCATCGAAGTGCTTCTCAGCCCGACCGGTATCGCCAGACCGGACATATACGAGGCCCAGATCGAGCTTGTATTGCAAATTGGCGGGATCCTGGCGCGATACTTTTCTGAGATGATCTTTGGCCTCATCGAACATGCCGAGGTCAAGCAGCACGCTCATGTAGTTGTGGTGGATAACCGGAAGGTTTCGCGCATTTTTTGCCAGGTCACGGTACAGTTCGAGCGCCTTCTGCTTTTGGCCTTGCAGCAGGTATTCGTTGGCGATCTGTACGTCCTGTGACTCCTGGGCATGAAGCGTACTTCCAAGGATCAGGAGTAGTACACTAATCCCGAGGGCCTTTTTATTATTTATTAATTTATAGATATAATAAGAATAATAAGCCATGTGGATATGTGGACAATATAACGTATTTCGGGCGTGTTTAATTTATGTGGAAGATTGGTAGGGATTAAGCAATTGCTATTCAAGTACTTGAATGGATGTCCACGAGTCAGGTGAAATGTGGATAAATGGTTTGTGTGTAACCTGGGTTGTGCCTTCCTGTGCATAACCGGGAAACGATCCACAAGAACAGCCCCGATCTGTAGCGTTTCCCAGGGTACCGACTAGCGGGGTGGAGTAATGCCCGGATTATCCACAGGTTCCGGATAGGTTATCAACAAAGGTCCGAGTTCCCAGTTAGCCTTGATATTGACGGAAGTTGCACCCTGATCGTTGCGATAAAAGACTACAGGTTCAGGTTCTTCGCGACGGAAAAAGCTTCCTGGATCCCATTTCCCGTTTGTATTACGATCGGAAATGTAGGTTATGAGATAATCGCCGGGGGCGAGATTGCGAAATGATACGGACGTTTGGTCTGCTACGGCATGTACGCGGGTGTAATCCTTTTTATGTATTTGCACGATGAAGTGGGGCTCGTCGGTCTTTATGGAGACGAAGATGACGCCTGTGTTGTCGGGACGTTTTATGTCAGGCGTTACTTGTGTGCGCGCAGAGGAATCATTCTCGATAGAAATGATGGCACCTTTGCCGAGTTGCAGTTTGTTGATCAGTTTTTTCTGATCTGTCGGTTGAGCGACACGAAAGTCATCAGGCGCGGGACCAGCCGCGGGATCGGGAAAATATTCGGAGGGTAACTGCTTGCGGATGACGACGGTTGCCTGACCGGTGAGGGTGATATCTTCGGGTGTCAAGGATATAGTGGTGGCAGAGTCGAGGAGATACACGATGCTGTCATAGGTAATGGACTGAATGGGCTTGTTTGCCAGTACCGTGGCCGTTAGGATGTAAGTTGGATACACAAGTTCGGTGGATTGTGTGTTCACCTGGAACGCTTCCGAGGTGGCTGGTCGTGGTGAGAGCTTGGCGTAGAGCAAAGTGTCGAAGCGATTACCAATGCTGTCGGTTGCCGTGAATTGGAATGGAATACTATCGGTGACGGCGGCTTGCGGCAGATATACCTGGATGTTCGCGTGGTCTGGTCCGTACGTATGTCGGAGCCTGAGGCTATCTGAGTGAGTGACGGTCCGTATGGAGTAATCGTTTAGCAACTTCGACATACGTATGTTGAAGTATGTGTTGTAAGGTCGTGCGCTCATCAGTCGCAAGGGACGCGCGTCGAGATTGATCAAGGGAATGCGGACATATATTGATGTATCGGGCTGCAACACAATGGGATCACGGAGAAATCCGTATGACTCAGTGCGCGCGTCGACCAGGGCGTTTCGATTCTTGTCGTCGAAAGCATAGATGTAATAAGTTCCTCCCTTGAGATTCTGAAATTGAAAGTTTCCATCGTCGTCAGCGACGGTCAGGTATTCGGGTTTATGAGTGAATATGTCAAATGTATCGGCATTTAAGTATAAGGCCACGGAGGCGGCTTTGGCTGGGATGCCCTTGAGAAGGTGGTAAACGTTTCCTTCGATGGAGAGTGAGTCTATGTAAGTCCCTGTGCTAAATGCGAGGAGGAGGTTGCGCGCCGGATTCTTTTCGGTGTTGTCCTGAATACTTTCTCGGAAGTTGATCGTGTAAGTCGTGCTGTCGCGCAGGGTGGCGTTAAGATCCAGGTATACAGTCTTTCGGCGTACGGTCATCTCGAAGTCTGTGCCTACCGATGGTGTGATGAGTAGCTGCTGACGAGGGTTGTTGAGTTCCACGTCTTCATCGAAAGTGAGCGTGATTCGTTCGCCCTTATAGCCTGTGGTTTGGTGCGCGGGCACGGTGTTAAGCAGCACCGGCGGGATGGTATCCCGCGGTCCACCCTGAGGCGCGGTCTGTTGGGCACATCGAGTGAATGCCGCCAGCATCAGCAGGATCAGTACGGGTACGTATCTCATTTCCTGGCAACGTAGATTAAGCTGGAATACTCTCCGGATTTGCGAGCCGCGCGGTTAGATGCGATGGCTGTGCGCATAGCGCGTACGTAACCGGCTGGAGAAAGTGTATTGCTATTCCTGTATTTTTCGCTGAGCAGGCTCACGTAGTAGGCATCGAGCTTCATGGGCATTGTATGGAGCAAGGTGAGATTATGTTCATGCAAGAGGCGTTCCATACTTTGGCGCGTGAAATGCCAGAGGTGACGAGGCACATCGAGGCCAGCCCAGGTAGCGCGGTAATGCTGGCTGTCGCTACTTGCGATGTTGGGCACCGCGATGAAAAGTGTGCCATCCGGTGTAAGCCGGTCAAGGAGTTCGAGCAGCGTTTTTTGAAGGTCCGGCACATGCTCCAGCACGTGCCAGAGTGTTATCGCGTTGCAGGACTGCGCCGGTATCGGGTCAATCGCATCATATACATAAGGGAGTTGCGCCGCCGCGACGTTTCGAGCTGCTTCAGAGGGTTCGACACCATAGGTTTTCCAACCGATGCGCTGTGCGTGAAGGAGGAATTCTCCGGTTCCGCAGCCGAAGTCGAGAATTGTCCCCTTTTGCTGAAAGCGGCCCAGAAGGTCGACTTTCCTTTTTATAGTGAAGCGGCGGGCAAAGCGGTACACATGGCCGACCAGGCTTGTGGGCCGGGCTGAATGAGAAAGGTATTCCGGTGAGCCGTAATAGTGCAATAGCCTTTCATTATCTGGCCGTGGTGACGTCACGACCAGGGAGCATTGCGCGCACCGTTTGAGGGAGAACTCCTCCTGGGTATAGTGATAGTCGCGGGTGCGGAGGAATTCTTTGAGGTGCGCATTTCCGCAGATGGGACAAGATTCAATTTCCTGCATTTATCGGCCCAGGTAGATGGTCAGGACGGATATATCGGATGGCGATACGCCGCTTATGCGGGACGCCTGGCCCAGGGTCTCCGGCTTTACGCGCATAAGCTTTTCGCGACCTTCGGCGGAGAGGGCCTGGATTCGGGTGTAATCGAAATCAGGGCTGATGCGAAAGTTTTCAAGGCTGCCAATTTTTTCTGCGAGCTTTTGTTCGCGGTCGATATACGTCTCGTACTTAAGCCCGATTTCCACCTGTTCCTGAACTTCCGGATGGTATTGACCGATGAATCGGTCGAGTTCGGGATGCAGGGTGCGAAGGTCTTTGATCCCTATGTGAGGACGCTTGAGGAGGTTTATTGCAGCTACTTTTTCGCGGACTGTGGCGGTATTGAGGCGTGTCAGCGGCTCGTTGGCATCGTCCGGACTGATCTTAAATGTTTCAAGAGCCTTTCGCAGTCGCTGCACATCGGCGGTCTTGTCGACCACGCGCTCCATCCGTTCGTCGGAGGCCAGGCCGAGACGGTGTCCGGCTGGCGTCAGACGCAAGTCTGCGTTATCCTGCCGAAGCAGGATCCGGTATTCTGCGCGGGATGTAAACATCCGATATGGCTCGTCTGTGCCTTTGTTGACCAGGTCGTCAATGAGCACGCCGATATAGGCTTCGGATCGCTTTAGGATGAAAGGATCCTTTTCGTTTATCCGGTTATGCGCGTTGATACCCGCCATGAGGCCCTGGCAGGCTGCTTCTTCATAGCCTGTAGTCCCGTTGATTTGTCCGGCAAAATACAGATTGTCAATGAGTTGAGTTTCCAGAGTCAACTTGAGCTGATGCGGTGGAAAGAAGTCATACTCAATGGCATATCCTGGGCGGAACATGCGGACGTTTTCGAATCCGGGCACCTTTCGGAGCGCCTCGTATTGGACGTCTTCCGGCAAGGATGTAGAGAACCCGTTCACATAGACCTCGACCGTGTGCCAGCCTTCCGGCTCTACGAATATCTGGTGACGTTCGCGCTCGGCGAAGCGGCATATCTTGTCTTCGATGGAAGGGCAATACCGCGGTCCCAGCCCTTGTATCCGTCCCTGGAACATGGGCGACTTATCGAACCCCCGGCGCAGTTCGTCGTGCACGGCATTGCTGGTATACGTTATGAAGCAGCTCTTCTGACGGGTCAGGGGCTCTGTAGCATCGGAAAAGGAGAATTTTCTCGGGTTTGTATCCCCTGGTTGTTCCTCCATTCGGGTGTAGTCGAGCGAGCGGCCGTCGACTCTGGGGGGTGTGCCCGTTTTCATACGGCCGGATTCAAAGCCGAGGGATACTAGCTGTTCGGTTAGGCCTGTTGCGGCCTTTTCCGCGGTGCGCCCTCCCCCAAAGTTTTTTTCACCTATGTGGATTTTGCCGTTGAGGAACGTGCCGTTGGTGAGGACGACGGCCTTTGCGCGAATTTCCAACCCCAGGGACGTGCGGACACCGACAGCCCGGCGGTCTTTCACAATGATTTCGCGCACCATATCCTGCCAGAAGTCGATGTTAGGGTTGCTTTCCAGGGCCAGTCGCCATTCCTGGGAAAACTGGACCCGGTCGTTTTGCGTCCTGGGGCTCCACATCGCCGGTCCTTTTGAGGCGTTGAGCATGCGGAACTGGATCATGGACCGATCGGAGACGATCCCCGACATACCTCCCAGCGCATCGATTTCCCGCACAATCTGGCCCTTTGCCACGCCGCCCATAGCAGGGTTGCACGACATTTGACCAATGGTCGCCATGTTCATCGTGGCCAGCAGTACGCGGGAACCCATGGTCGCAGCCGCCCAGGCCGCTTCACAGCCCGCATGACCCCCGCCGACCACTATAATATCGTATTCAGGAAACATCGATCGTCTGAGTTTTCCACATTTTCTTCCACATTTCCACACTAAAGTAGTCGCTTCACAACACTTTGGTGCGGGCAAAGTCAAATCCCGTTCTGCCCCGTCGAGCCGGGCGTACTCAGGGTTTCACGTGGAACGAAACAAAACCTTACAAGTGTAGGGTTCCACGTGGAACCCCTTGAAGTGCTGCGCGGCAGCTACTACTGGGGAGGCTTCTGAAACTTACTTCCTGGGGCGTATCCTAAAGGAGGCGCTTCGCAAGCCTTCAGGGCGCAAAGATAGGTAAGCGTCCTCTTTTTTCTTCATCACCTTCTTTTTGGACGGTGTCGTGTCTGAGTATCCAATAAGATGCAGGATCCCATGCACCATGACCCGATGGAGTTCATCGATAAAGCCGACTCCAAACTGGTTCGCGTTGTCTTTGACGCGATCAACACTTATGTATATATCGCCCGTAATGGGTTCAACTCCAATTCTGTTGTCAAACGTGAGGATGTCGGTGTAGTAGTCGTGCTGCAGGTAACGCCTGTTCAGGTCGATCAGATAGCCATCTGAGCAGAAGATGAAATTGATTTCGCCCAACTCGACCTTCTCGTCACGGGCTACGGACTTAAGCCATCGCGCGGTCTTACGGGGATGAGGGATAGTGAAATCGGTGTCTTCGCTGAAATAGCGGATGGCCGCTGATGGCATCAGGAGTTGATATAGAAGCTCATCTCGACAACCTTCCCCCCCTCCGTGAATTTCACTTCATCCGACAGGTGCTTCATGAGGAAAATGCCGCGGCCACCGGGCTTTTCCAGGTTTTCCGGGGCGGTTGGATCGGGGAGGTTGTCATAGTCGAATCCACTCCCCTCGTCCTTGACAATGAACTTGATCATGCTGGGCTCCAGGGAGAGGCTTAGGAACACATTCTTGAGCTTGTTGCTGTTGTTCCCATGCTTTATTGCATTATTAACGGCCTCCGTGACGGCGATCATAATGTTTCCATAGATGTCGTCCTCGAGGTTGAACCGTTCCTTGGCGTTGTCAATAAAGCTCTCAATCATCCGGATGTTTTCTGCGATGGAGGGAATCTGAATGCTGATCGTATTCATTAACTGGCCTGGATTTACGGTTGGCTCAATCGCTTAAAGTATTCGTCTACTTCTTTTCGGTAATACGGATACAGTTTGGGAGGTACAGTTTTTAGCAATTCTACTTCTTTTTCCTTTAGACGCAAATACTCTTCAAACGCAGGTGGCAGGCTCTGATCGTACTCCTTGGCGGTCTCCCCTTTCCGCTCGTCGTCAAGATCCTGCTCACGCAGCGACTTTTCCGCTTCAAGTAGCCGCGTCAGGATCTCCTGCTGTCGCTTAATCAGCTGGTCCGTGAGTTGTTTGTTGACCAAATCCATTTCCGTCTGCTCCATCTTGGCGGGCAGGTCTCCGCCCGGAACTTGCCCATCCTGCTTCATGCGCTCCTGCAGTTCCTGCATAGCCCTCCGTATGCGTTCCTGCTCGGCAGCCATCTCGGCAAGCTCCTCGGAAAGCTCCCTGCCGGTCTTTCCGCTGTTCTTCAATTCCTGGATCTTTTCGTTCAGTTGCTGCTGCAACTGGCTCAGGTTCTGCTTCGGCGTTTTTCCCGATTTCCCTTTTCGCATACCCGGCTTGGCGTTGGCCATCATCTGCATCATCATGTCGAAGTGGGAATCCAGCATCAGGGCCAGATTATTAATCGATGTCATCGCCATCTGCATCTCGCTCTGAGCCTGTGGACGCTTCCGCTCCTTGTTGGCTTCCGTCACCTTATCCAGGTGCTCGTTTAGTTCGGAAACCTCGCGGGTGACAAAGGACCCCATGAACGGATCCCTTTTCGCCAGGGCCAGCAGGCTGTCTTGCAATACCTTGGCATTGTCCTGAAGCTGGAGCTGATTCTCTGCCAGACTATTGAAACGGGGATCGTTGGAGTGTAACTCACTGAATTTCTTCATGAGGTCCTCCTGGTCAAAGGACAGCTTGATCAGGCCATGCAAGATGTGCCGCAACGCCTCAAGGTTCTCCATGTCAATCTCCATCATGGAAGCACTCTGTGCACCCTCCATTTGCTGCTGCATCTGCTCCATCTGTTGGATGGCCTTTTGCTGATTTTGCTTGGACTGCGAAGGCTTGTTCTGCTGCAGATTCTGTTTGCTCTGCTCCTGCTCGTTAAGGATTTCCTGCGGCTGGTCCTCGCCAGGCACATCGTCAGCCTCATTAATTTCCTCCCCCAATTCCCTCAATTCTTCAAGTCTTTCGCTGAGTTTCTGGAATTGATTCTTCAGGTCCTCCTGCTCTTTGGCCAGGTTGCTGGCGCTGTCCGGGCGTTCGCTGTTTTCGTCGCCGCTGGCGTCATCTTTGGAGTCTCCTTCCTCGCTGTCATCTTTTGCCCCCTCCTTGCCTGCCCCTTCCTTGTCCTTGCTGTCGCGGGAGTCGCGCGACTTGTCCTTGGCATCTTTAGAATCGCCATCCTTTGCATCCTTCTTTGCGTCCCTTTCCAGGGATTCTGTTTTCTCAAGAAGCTCTTTTTGCTCTGCAATATGACGCTCTAAATCCCGGATCGTCTGATCGAACTGAGTCTCAAACTGCAGTTGCTTCATCAAATCCAGCATCCGATCGAGTTCTTTCTCGAGATTTTGCGTGTTCTGATTGAGCTTGTCCAGAAGGCGTTGTAGTTGTGAGATATCGGTTTTTTCTTTCAACAGGCGCTGTAACTCCTCGAAAAGTTTCTTGGTTTCTTCGTCGAGCAACTCGTCCATGAGCTTTTGGATCTGCTCGGCTTTTTCCCTTATGCGCTCATTCTGCTCAGTGAATGCATCCTTCTTTTCTTCGTTGAGCCGGTTTTGCTGAGCCATTTCGCGAAGCAACTGGTCGAGGCTCTCTTTTTGGCGCATCACGTCCTCAAGCATTTTCCGGTCCTGCCAGTCCAGATCCTGCTTGCCCCTAAGACGTTCACTGACCTGTTCAATCTGCTCTCTAAGATTGGAAGCCTTGTTGAAGCCCTGGTCGATGCGGCTTTGTGTCTGCCTACCCGACTCGTTGATATCCGCGACCAACTCGTCTTCCGTGGGAACGAAAAACCTGTAAACGGCTGATTGTGAGGCCTTTCTACCGTTTATTGCATCATTATCCCAGACTCTGAGGAAATACTCCAGCTGCTGCCCCGGGGCGAGCCGGAGCGAGTCGAGAACCCAGTTGTATGCAAAGCTCTGTTGCGGTTGGTTGGGAACAATGGGAATACTCACCTTGCGGCTTAGAACTTCCCGGGCTTCGTCCAGGACCTTATAATGCAATTCCAGTCCCGTTAACCCATAATCATCGCCGATCATGCCACCCAGCACCACCCGCTTGTACAATACCGTATCGCGGTAGGAATTGACGGAAATGCTCGGCCGCTGGTCCTTGATAACATTAACCTGGTAGGTGATCCTGTCGCGATTTGTGCTCGCATCATTCGATAGGGAAATCTCGTACTGATCGGTGTCTATGAACTGTTTTGCATACGTAAACGACTGATCATCAGTTGGTTGGAAGTCATGACGCTGCCCGTCCGAACGAAAAGAAATCCCCGCCTTACTGGCGTGAGCAGTAAGCAGATTCCAACGGACCGTAGTGCCCTCGGGTACCTCCAGGTTTCCGGCATTGCTAACCCTATCGTCGCGCCTCCCGGTGTATGCGGGGTAAACCTCAAAGCCGGTCAGTTCAGGCCGGTTAAGTAGCCTGATACGATACACCGGCGAAAAGAAGCCCGCCGCACCTATCTGCACCTCCAGAGGTTGCTGCATGTTTTCGAAGGTATAGGAAAAGCGGTTGTTGCCCAGATCATCGAGTTTATACCGCTGACTTCCCGAGTGTACGTAGGCCTGATCAGGAATTTCTTTTCCTTCCAGTCGGACTACCAATTCAAAGTCTTCATTATAAAAACCGGCCAGGTTCTGGTTCTCGACGATATAATCAAACGGGGCTTGCGGGCTAAATTCCTGGTTGAAGTGAATAATGCGGCTGGTGCTGTCGGTAATAATGCTCTGGTTTAATAGGAACAAGAGCAGCAGGGCACCGATTGGCACAGCCAGGTAGCGCAAAAACCTCCGGTTCTGGCTCAGGTCGATAACGGACTCAAAAGAGAGGGGTTCCAGCGCGCTGGATTTCTGACGGATACTTGCATAGGCAAGCTGGGAATCGTGCCGGGTCCTTCCAAGCTGAAGGAGATTTACCAGGCGGTCTTTGACGTCCGGCAGGCGCGCCCCGATGATTCGGGCCGTTTGTTCCTCTTCCAAACCCTTTTTGGCAATCCACCAGCGTAACGGATCGCGCAGGAAGCGTACCACGCAATAGGCGACGAGGATGAAAAAGCTAACGAAAATGCCCAATCGCAACGTCGGACCGAGCCAGAGACTATGTTCCAGGACGGCGGCGAGCACAAAGTATGCAATAACCAGGGTCAGCGTTAGCAGCGCGCCCCTGATGAATACATTGAGATAATACTTCCGCTGAAACGCGCGGATCTTCTCATGAATCTTGTCCATTCCTTCACCCATGCCACCCGAATTTGCGGAGCCGGTATTACGGAGCGGCTCCCTTTGCTTCCTTTTGTATCAACGAATACGGAAGCAGCCTGTTGAGGCTCATTAAAGATAATTGTTTTTTGGGAGAGGAATCCAAACCGCAAATGGAATTAATGCGGCTCGTCGATGTCCCACTGATGCTCGCGATGAAAGTACTCGATGACCTGCATTTTGAGAACCTTCTCCTGTTCGATTAGATCCAGGTGGGGAAGTTTCTTAACCATCTTCCAGTGCGGCCATCCCTCCTGATCAATGCCCTCCAGTTCATAGTACCCAGCGTAACTCATCACCTTGCAGATAGCGATATGCATCAGGTCCTGCTTTTCTTCTTTTGTGAAGTTGCGCTTTCCCTTTCCCAACTCCTGAACGCCGATCAGGAACAGGACGCCATGCATATCCTTCGGACGGCGTCCTACCTGGCTTTCCATCTGGCGCATGAGCCGCTCCCACTTCCTGTCCAACTCAAGGTCTCTCTTGAACATGCTAAATTTTTCCGCCGTGGCAATCAGCCAGCTTAACCACAGCCCGGGTTCGCTATCTTCGGGAACCGCCCTGCTGCTGGCGTTGTGCCTTGGTTGCAAATATAGGTTTCCCTACGTGAAAAGGTTTCTTGCTGAGATCGCGGATGATTTTGTTTCACTGGTTTACCCGCACTACTGCGAAGGGTGTCTTCGCGCCTTGGTGAAAGGGGAGGACATTCTTTGCACGGAATGCCTCAGCGATCTTCCCCGAACGAACATGTACCTCGATCCGGAAAATGCCCTGGCGACCCGCTTGCGGGGAAGAATTCCCGTGACAGCAGCAGCCGCGTTCCTGCGGTTCCGGAAAAAAGGAAAAGTACAGCGACTGCTTCACGCGCTGAAGTACAGGAATCGTCCGGAGATCGGAGTCAGATTGGGATATGTGTACGGATGCGAACTCGCGTCGAGCGGGTTTTGCGATGTGTTTGATTTGATTGTGCCCGTACCCCTTCACCCTGTACGGTTGAAGGCGCGTGGGTACAACCAGGCAGAGGAGTGGGCGCGGGGTCTTTCCGAGGCGACGGGTATTCGCTATGATTCGAAAATAATACGAAGGCTGAGGAACACGAAGACGCAGACAAACCGTAGCAGGATCAATCGATGGGAAAATGTCAGCGACGTTTTTGTCGTGGCCGACGTGGATGCATTGCAGAACAGGAAAGTACTGCTTGTGGACGACGTAGTAACGACCGGGGCCACATTGGAGGCTTGCGGTCAGGCGCTGCTGAACGCAGGGTGCGCCGGGCTGGGAATCGTCTGCATCGCTATGGCCCAGTAGGTCGGCCGTAGACTAAAGCAGGGAGCACGCCGCCGGGCGTGCTCCCACAACTATAGACAGTGTGCCGACATAAAACCTGCCGGTCAGAGTTGAGAAGGTTTTTGCGGCATGATGGCGGCTATCATCTTTTGGATGAGTTCAGCCGAGTTCTTCGCCTGGCACTTCCGCAGCAAGTTCTTTCTGTGCGTCTCCACCGTGTGATGGCTAATGTTTAGCTTACCGGCGATTTCTTTAGTGGTCAGCCCCACAGCAATGAGCGACAGGACTTCCCTTTCCTTTACTGTTGTTGGGTACATGATCTTTTTTGAGCGTTGTGGACTTAATGGAAGGTTTGACGGAAGGTAACCCAGGATTTTTCAAAAAAAATGTTCGATCAAAATCTGGGGTCACGTGCCAGGTATGGCGCGGGTATCGCCTCGCCATATCTTCGAGTGGGACCCTTTTTCAATACTGCGCGGTTTCCCATCGTATCGAATTTGAAGGTGTACGTCATTTTCGGACCTTCCACTGAGACAATATATTGAGTCGAGTGGGCGATCACCAGTTCAAAGATCGGACCCATCTTGATGTCACCGCCAAGGCGCTGGCAGGATTCGCCAAGTGCCTGCCGCACCAGGAGCGGAAGCAGCGTGGGCTCCATAATCCGTCGCGCTGTGGCTATGGGGTTTTCCTTGGCATCATAATAAGCGACATATACCTCACCTTTCGAGAGGAAAGAGGCCAGGGTAACGTTCGAAGTGTGGGTCCAGCGGGTGTTGGTGGCGTCGGGAAAGTCGGCAGCGAATCGAGTCTCGAGGCTGGTCGAAAGGCTGTTTTCCGGTTGGGCATGCACATGGCAGAAACAAGCAGCCAGAATTGCGGTCAATGCAACATACGTTTTCATTTTGGTTGAGTTTTAATGTGCCCTTTTATGGCGGGCTTGACTGCGGGTAACGCCCCAGCTTTCAGGCATACGGCATCCCAGACTTCCGGTAAATGGCGTATCTTCGTAATACTCACAGTAATACTCACACCTTCATGGGTTACCTGCGGGGGTTTTTGCCATTAAGCGCATATTGAGAATGGCCGGGGATGACATCATAGGGAAAATCCGATCCGGCGGCCCGGCCGGGCTGGCCATGATCTATGAGGAACACCGCGACGAGTTTCTGCACTGGATCAGGAAGGAATACGGGTGCTCCGAAGACGACAGTAAGGATATCTATCAGGTTACCATACTGGCGTTCTATGACAACGTGCGGAGTGGGAAGCTGCAGCACCTGGTAAGCAGCATAAAGACCTACCTTTTCGGCATAGGCAAAAACATCGTCAGAGATACCATGAGAAAATCCACGCGTCAGATTGCCATTGACCAGGAGCGGTGGCTCAACGAGAACCTGGTTGACGAGCCAGGCGATGCCATACCGGAGCAGATGTTCGCTTCGGCGAAGAATGCACTCGAACGATTGGGAGAACCGTGCCGAAAGCTTGTCGAGTTGTTCTATTACGAGAGAAAGAGCATGGAGGAGATTGTCACGGTCTTGAATTATAAGAACGCAGAAGTAGCAAAGAACCAGAAATGCAAATGCATGAAGCGCCTCCGGAGGCTTTGCGAAGAGGAAATGAAAAGAACCTCAATAACAATAAATCATGAATACTGAATACGATATCAATCTTGTTGAAAGATATTTTGACAAAGAGCTCTCGGAAGGTGAGTCTGCCCTCCTCGACGAGCGGCTCAAGTCGGATGCCGAGTTTCGGGCTATCTTCGATCGCGAGCGCGCACTGATTCGCAGTATCCGCGCTGCCGGTCTTAGCCGCGATCTTCAGTTGCTGAAGGAGGTTGAGCGCGGCATCTCTGCGGCGGACCATGGGCGACAGCGCTGGCTCCAACCCTGGTACTATGCGGCTGCAGCGGCAGTAGCACTGTTTGTCGTCGCGACGGTGTGGATTTTCCCGCACCATGAATCGCCTGACGAACTGTTTGACGACTACTTTACTCCTGTTAGCAATACATTTTCACCAACGCTTCGCGGAGGCCAACCTGCGGTGGCACAATCTGAGGCGTTCCGGTATTACGACCAGGGGGACTATGCAACGGCGGCAAGCCTGTTTGGTGAAATGCTGACGAAGAACAAAGATGCCGATGTGCTGCTGCTTAGCGCCAATGCGAACCTGGCCGTGGGCAACACGATTATTGCCGAAGAGAATCTCATCGCCCTGATCCGCGATTTTGATGACTACGACACCGCTGCAAAATGGTACCTGGGGCTTTGTTATCTGAAGCAGGGCAATGTTGACCTGGCGCGCGCTGTTCTTGAAGAGCTCGGCCAAAAGGAAGTGTTCTATACCGGCCGGGCAAAAGAACTTCTCAAGAAAGTAAGATAAAAAGACCAACTCAGCGAAAGCGAAAACAAAAGGGCTGCGGGTAACCGCAGCCCTTTTTAGTATTGAATCAGAGTTGGTATTCCGAAGTACTAGTAGTTAGAACCTGCACGGATCATCGCGCAGCGGAAGCCAATGGTAGCAGTTGCCGAATCCTGATCGAGGAAGCGACGCGTACCAGGCGACATCCAGTATGCCACGTCCTTCCAGCTTCCACCCTTGTAAACACGGGCGCGGTCGGTGATCAGTGACGTGAAACTTTCCGGATTGTTTTCAAAGTCGCTGTTGTATCCCTTTGATTCATCAAGGAAGCCATCCCTCCGGATGGGGTTCAGATCGTCAAAGTCCTGATAAGACATCGGGCGATAAATATCCTGTACCCATTCGCTTACGTTACCTGCCATGTTGTACAGACCGTAATCGTTGGGAGGGAATTCATAGATATAAGAGGTGATCAGCGCGCCATCGTTCAGACGACCGGCAATACCAGCATAGTCGCCGCGGCCGCGCTTGAAGTTGGCCAGCATGTAGCCCATCTGTTTGCCATAAGGATTGCGGACTGCGTGACCATCCCAGGGGTAAATGCGCTGGTGGGTCTGCAACTCTTCCACCCACTGCGTACCGATGAGCGCTTGCGCTGCATACTCCCATTCAGCCTCGGTGGGAAGCCGGAATGAGGGAACCACGATACCCGACTCCAGGGGAATGCGACCGTCGGTTTCGGCAAACTCTTCGCCTGCAGCCTCAGCAAGCGCCCTGTTCACAGCGTTTGTACGCCATACTGCATACTTGCTGGCCTGATTCCAGCTGACGCCGACTACGGGGAAATACCGGAAGCCCGGGTAACGGAGATAGTGATCAACATAGGGGTCGTTGAAAGCGAGTTTGCCTACCCACACCGTCGTGTCAGGCAACGCAGCTTCATACACTTCCTGCGAAGAATCCTTCGCCAGGTAGTGCAAGTACTCGAGCCAGTTGATGTTCGCGATCTCGGTTTCATCCATGTAGAAAGATGCGACCGAAACCGTACGCTCGAGATTATCGCGGTAGGACATCACATCCTCTTCAAAGGAGCCCATCACCGCACGTCCTCCTTCAATAAATACCATATTGGGGGCGTCCGGCTGTCCCTTAAAGGGTTTGACCATAAAACCACCCGCATCTTCATCATTGAATGCCAACCCGGTTGCATTGCTGAGCTGGCCCGGGTTCTGAGCCGTGGGCTTGCTGCCACCGCCTCCAAAAAGTGAACAGGCTGAAAGTACCACAGACCCGCCCAGGAGATAAAAAAGACTCTTAAATGAATACCTCATCTGAAAAAGTTTTTAAACTAAATGCTAAGATACCTACATAAACGCGTGTTTTCCAAGAACGCCCGGTTGAACAGGCGATTCCGGAATGTAAGATTCCCATGCTCCAGTTAAACGTCTGCGGGGCAAAAGTATTGTTTGGGGAATGGCTCTTCCCTTTTTGGGATACACTCACGGATTAATCGACATCAGAAGCGGTCAGATCGCTGTATTTGGGGCTCAGTGCCCAATGGCATACTTTTTTGAAGAGTGTCAGAAAATTCTGAAAAACTTTTTGGTATGGCACTTTCCCTTTATGACTTCAGAGTTATGCCTTTTGAAAAGAAGTGCGACGTGATCACTTTTGAGGGAAACTACCTCGTCCATCGCAACCTCGGTGAATGCAAGGTATTTCTCTATCACACAAACGAATTCTTTGTGGAGGTGTTCTTTTCCACGACGCATCAAAAGGTGCTCATGATCAATGCGTTCGACAATGTCATGGGGCTTTATCCTTACCTCGACCGGATTTCGCTGGCCGACCTCGCTGATTGCATCTGATCCAAAATGGCAATGGCAGCGTCTACCGAAGGAATCTCTTCGATGGCGAGAACGGCTTTTCCTGCCTGATCGCGCATCCTGAAACGCTTCGGCTGCTGCTGAACGTAGTTCAGGATGTCTCCAAAGAGCGGTGAACTGAAGTAAGATTCATTGCCAGAAACAAAAAAACCGCGGAGTCGATCACCCTTCAGGACCAGCCTTTCAAAGCCGAGCTTTTCGCCCAGCCAACGGAGGCGAACTGAATTGATCAGTTCCAGAACTGGCTGTGGGACGGGCCCGAAGCGGTCGCGCATCTCTGCAGTAAATGCCTGCAGCTCTTCCTCGGTCTTGATGTTGTCAAGGCGGGAATACAACTGAAGCCGTTCGGTTACATTGCTCACATAGGTTTCGGGAATAAGGATTTCGAGGTCCGTTTCGATCACGCAATCCTGAACAATGACCTTTGCCTTTTCCGCCAGCTCGGCAGCAAAGAGGTCCTTGAAATCCGTTTCCTTCAATTCCTGAATCGCCTCGTCCAGGATCTTGTGGTATGTGTCGAAACCCAGGTCCGTAATGAACCCGCTTTGTTCCGCACCCAGCAGGTTGCCCGCACCCCGAATGTCGAGGTCTCGCATGGCCACCTTGAAACCATCGCCCAACTCAGAAAACTCTTCCAGCGCGGCGAGCCTTTTTCTCGCATCGGCCGACAACTGAGAGGCGGGCGGTGTAAGCAGATAGCAGAATGCTTTCTTGTTTGATCGTCCAACGCGGCCACGCATCTGGTGAAGATCTGACAAGCCGAACATGTGGGCCTGGTTGATAATGATGGTGTTCGCGTTGGGAATGTCGAGACCCGACTCGATGATGTTGGTGGAGACAAGCACATCGACCTCGCCATCGATAAACTTCATCATCACCTTTTCGAGTTTCGAACCTTCCATCTGCCCGTGCGCAATGCCTATGCGCGCATCAGGCACAAGACGAAAGATTATGTTCGCCACCTGATCGATATCATTCACCCTGTTGTGGACAAAAAACACCTGACCACCCCGTCGAAGTTCGAAGCTGATAGCATCGCGGACGACCTCTTCGTTGAACGTATGGAGTTCCGTCGTTACTGGTTGCCGGTTAGGCGGCGGTGTCATTATGATGCTGAGGTCACGCGCACCCATAAGAGAAAAGTGCAGCGTCCTGGGTATGGGCGTAGCCGTTAGCGTCAACACATCGACGTTCAGCTTCATTTCCTTGAGCTTATCCTTGACGCGCACGCCGAACTTCTGCTCTTCGTCGATGATCAGCAATCCAAGATCCTTGAACGCTACATCCTTTGCAACGATACGATGTGTCCCTATCAGAATATTGATTTTTCCTTCTTTGGTTTCGGCAAGAATTCTCCTGGTATCCTGTGCGGATCGGAACCTTGAAACGTGTTCGATGGTGACCGGAAATGACGACAGCCGTTCGCGGAAGGTCCTGTAATGCTGCATGGCCAGTATGGTGGTAGGTACAAGCACGGCGACCTGTTTACCTTCGTTCACTACTTTGAACGCAGCGCGAATGGCAACCTCTGTTTTTCCGAAGCCGACGTCGCCACACACGAGACGATCCATGGGGTGAGGCGCCTCCAGGTCGCGCTTGACGTCTGCAGTTGCGCGCGCCTGATCGGGCGTGTCTTCGTACATGAACGAAGTCTCCAGCTCTGCCTGCACATAGCTGTCGGGTGAATAAGGATAGCCCGGAGCGGATTTCCTTTTGGCGTAGAGCTCGATAAGCTCCTTCGCAATATCTTTCACGCGCTTTTTCACGCGCGACTTCTTGGCAGCCCATTCCTGGGTTCCCAACTTGCTGATCACTGGTGGAGCACCGTCTTTTCCCGTGTACCGGGAGATCTTGTGCAGTGCGTGAATGCTTACATAAAGGATGTCGTCGTCTTTGAACACGAGTCGGATCGACTCCTGCTCACGGTCCCTTACAATCTTCTTCTCGAGTCCGGCAAATTTTGCAATGCCATAGTCGATATGAGTAACGAAGTCGCCGGGCTGAAGTGTTTGAAGTTCGCGAAGCGTCAGTGCCTTTGACTTGCTGAACTTCTCGCGTGCCTTGTATCGATGAAAACGCTCAAAGATCTGATGGTCGGTGTAACAGGCGATCTTCATATCCGCGTCCTGAAACCCGGCGCGCAACGAGAAGTCGAGCGTCTCTACTGTAACAGTCGAACTGATTTCAGAAAGTATTGACTTCAGCTTGTCAAGCTGGTGCGGAAGGTCGGAAGCAATGAAGGTACGATAACCTTCCTGCTGAAGTCGTTCCAGATCGGCAGTAAGCAATCCAAAATTTTTGTTGAACGAGGGCTGCGCTCCCGATAAGAACTGGAAGGCGTGCGTCGCCGGCAAAAAGTACCGGCTGCCAAACTCAACACAGGGAAAGGATGCAACAGTGCGTTGAAAAGCATCTCGATCGTCGAAGAGCACTTCCGGGCCGGAAACAACCTGGGTCTTACCTCCCCCCGCAATTCGGGAAAACGATTCAGCAGCCGCGTCAAAACTCTTTTGTATGATATCGCCTGCCAGCTGGTAGTCCTTGAACCACAAAACCGAGTCGGGCGAAAGGAAAGAAAAGAACGACTGCCGTTCGGCCTTCAGGGTTTGCGACTGCAGGTTGGGAACGATGCTCAGCCTTGGGAATTCGCCCACGGAAATCTGGGTGACCGGGTCGAACGTTCGGATGCTCTCGACCTCGTTCCCGAAAAGTTCGATTCGGTACGGGAGTTCATGGGCAAACGAAAAAACATCAATGATGCCTCCACGCACGGCGTATTGTCCGGCCTCATAGACGAAATCCGTTTTTTCAAAACCGTATGTCCTTAGAAACTCTTCAAGAAAACCCGTGTCAAGGTTTTCACCTATCGAGACGCCAAATGTGTTCGCTGAAAGCGATTTTCTGCTCACTACTTTTTCGCCCAGGGCTTCGGGGTAGGTTACAATCACCAGTGGAGAATGGCCGGGTTCGCTGATGCGGCTCAGCACCTCGGCTCGCATCAGCACATTAGCATTCTCGGTTTCATCATACTCATACGGCCGACGATAAGACATGGGCAGTAGAAGGACTTCGCGACCGAGGAGGCTCTGCAGGTCGTTCTGGAAGTACGCCGCCTCCTCTTTCTCCTGCATAATAAAGACGGAGTCACGAGGCTCCAGGGTGAATACAGCGGCGGCGATGACCGCATCGAGGCTGCCGGCTGTGCCGCGGATATGAATTCTGGATGGACCGGGCGTACGAACCCCTGCGGCAATGGTCTTGACTACACCTTCCGCGCTGTACAGGTTCAAAAAATCATGCGCCCTCAATCCCGGTTGCAGTAGAGGGTGCAAAGATAAACGGATCACAACAAATTTGAGTTAATTTTGGCAAAATGACCTGGCAGCATTTCTTTGCGTTCACAGGCTTGCTGTCTGCATTCCTGCTTGCTGCAGGACTATGGCGGCCCTGGGTTGTACTTTGGTGGCGATCGCATCAGAACCGGAAAATCGTGCTTCAATGGTACGGCACATCACTCCTCGTGAGCGCTTTGGCCTTCTGGATCGCGGGTCATGTCAAAACTTAAATCCTTACTTATTCCCCATGAAACTCTTAACCTGTTTTCTTGTTGTCGTGAGCGTTCTCATGCTGCAATGCAGCAAGCCCGCAGATGAGGGGCCTTCGCTGGCGCCGGAGGATGCGACGTCCGTCAACGAGTTGCCTGAAATGAACCTCGTAACCATGGACCAGCAGGTCATCCGGGCGCGTGAACTGGCTGGCAAAAATATCCTGGTCTTCTTTCGTCCGGAATGCGATCACTGCCAACGCGAAGCAGAAGCCATCAGTGACAACCTCGATGCTTTTGCTGAATACCAGATCTTCTTTGTTGGCACCGACGGGCACGAAGCCTCGCAAAAATTCGCCCGCGACTATTCGCTCGACGGCAAAAACAACGTGCACTTTGTCCAGACCACTGTGAACGAAATTCTCGACAGGCTCGGCCCGATATCCACGCCTTCTCTTTATATCTACTCAGAAGAGCGTCGATTGGTTCGTCACCTCGACGGTGAAGTCCCAATAGAAGCGATCCTCCGAAGCCTTTAGCGGAGCCGGTTCGCAACTGCCAGCATCGGACCCTCGGTGGATGTAAAGGCCAGGAGATAGCGCTCGCCACCTTCTTTAAGGCCAGCCCGTTTCCTCAGCTGATCTGCAGACAGTGGATAATTTCGTACGACGACATTCGCCATTTGGCCGGGAAAAGAGGATTTCAACTCCGGGCCGAATCGCCGGGCCACTGTCATTGTCTCGTAGGTACGGCCAGGAAATCCGGGGACGAGAGCATCCGAAGTGTACAGATGCGTATTGGGGTGTAGTTTGGCAAGCCCAAACCGGGACGCAACGAGGCGAAAAGCTCCGGCCTTAAGCACCTCGGATCCGGGCTCGTACATATACTTTAGCGGACCGCTGAACGACACTTCCGCTGCGTTTTCTTCCCGGCGATAGAAACTGAGGGGAGGCAGGTCAGCCGACAGGTCGACGGCTTCAAGGCGCGGCTCTCCCGCGTACCCTGCTTCGGAAAAGAACAACAGCTCCCTCACCTCCCCGGCGAGCGCTACAACGGCAACCCGGGCTACGTTAGGAATGACCTGAAGCCCGCGGTCGATGTCGAGCATGGGCGATGCCTTCAGCAACAGTCGCGGGAAGGCTTTGCCCAGAAAAGTTGTTAGTGACCGGATGTCCGGCGAATAGCCAGTCAGTTCGATTCGTCGTTGGTTGCTCTCCGTGCGTCGCGAGGGGTCCACGTAGGCGAGATCAAACGTGAGGGCGGTTTCGTTCAAAAACCCCTCGGCATCCGTCTCATGATAGCTAACATTGAATGCTCCCAGTAGCCGGTGGTTATGCCGGGCCAATCGCAGGAGCCGGCCGTCGGGCTCTACGCAATGCAACTCCTGGTAGTGCTGGCTGAGAAAATACGCATCGACGCCAAATCCGCCGGTCAGGTCCACGCAGCGACTGCGAAAAGGAGAACTGAAAGCAGCGGCTTGCATGGCCTTGTATGATGCCGTCTTTTCGGAGGAGCATTGTTCCAGGTTCGAAGAAGGAGGATATACAATGCCCGTTGTCGAGAAGTATCGAGGCAGTTTGTACCTGGCTTTTTGCAGGCCGGCGATCTGCTCCGCGATGTCGCGAAAGGGGAGACCGAACCGTTCCGCAGGTTGCTTCAGTGACAACTCGTGGACGTCCGCCGAAACGTGGGCACGGATAAACTCCTGAACCTCGCGATGGAGTAAGCGAGGGTCAGGGACATCCGGTACGTCGCTAATAGACAAGGCTTTTTTCCAACATGAACTCGGCGATCTGAACCGCGTTTGTTGCTGCGCCCTTCCTCAGGTTGTCTGAGACGATCCACATGTTCAGCGTGTTGGGTTGCGATTCGTCCCGACGCAACCTTCCTACGAAGACCTCATCCTTGCCTTTGGCGTAGATAGGCATAGGGTATACGTTATTGGCAGGATCATCCTGCACCACGACACCCGGCGTGGAAGCAAGCAGCCGGCGCACTTCGTCGAGATCGTAATCCTTATGGAATTCAACATTTACAGCTTCCGAGTGGCCCCCGATGGTCGGAACGCGAACAGTAGTCGAGGTAACACCAATGCTGTCGTCTCCAAGGATTTTCCGCGTTTCGTTCACCATCTTCATCTCTTCCTTCGTGTACCCATTGTCGAGGAAGACATCGATGTGGGGCAAAGCGTTCATGTCGATGGGGTGCGGATAGACCCGGGCTCCTTCAACGCCGGCCCGTTCGTCCATTAACTGCTGCACGGCGTCTTTTCCTGTTCCAGTAACGGACTGATACGTCGACACCACAATTCGCCTGATCTTGTACGCGACGTGCAGGGGCGCCAGCGCAAGTACCATTTGTATGGTAGAACAGTTCGGGTTTGCGATGATCCGGTCGTCGATACCAATAACGTGACCGTTAATTTCAGGTACGACCAGTTTCTTTTCGGGATCCATACGCCAGGCCGACGAATTGTCGATGACAATGGTGCCCGCCTCAGCAAACCGGGGCGCCCATTCGAGCGAAGTACCGCCGCCAGCCGAGAATATGGCAATGTCCGGTGCCTTTTTCACCGCCTCTTCCATTCCTATGATTGTGTATTCGGAGCCTTTGAACGTAACGGTTTTGCCGACCGATTTGGCGGAGGCCACCAAAATCAGTTCAGTGAACGGGAAATTTCTTTCTTCCAATACGCGCAGGATCTCCTGCCCAACGAGCCCCGTGGCTCCTACAACCGCTAGTTTCATGATTTATGCTTGTATTTAGAATTACAAAAATAGTACTTTTGAAAGAGCCCAAAGCAATTAGACCCTCACCTATGAACAAAATTATTTGGGCTCTCGGGTTAACTATTGTTAGTTCGAGCCTCAGCAACCCGGCTTTCTCCCAGTTTATAGACAACTTCGATGACGGTGATTTTGTTCGCGATCCGCAGTGGCGCGGGAGCGATTCGCACTTTGCCGTTACGGAAGGTGCGCTTACTCTGCAGGCTCCACCTGTTGCCGGGCTCTCTTATCTCTCCACCCCCAGTGCGGTGATACGTGACGCCACTTGGGAAGTTACGGTGCGAATGGACTTCAATCCCTCCGACGCAAACTACACGCGAATTTACCTTGTGTCGGACACGTTCGATGTAACGGCTCCGGTATATGGCTATTACGTTCTGGCCGGCGGGCGTAGCGACGATGTAAGCCTATGTCGGCAGGACGGTGAATCGAGCGTGAAAATCATCGACGGCCAGGACGACAGGCTTGACACGTCGACTGTGGAAATCCGCATAAGGGTTACGCGGGATGGCGGGGGCAACTGGACGTTGTATGCAGGTGACGCTTCTGGAGAGCCCGCACTTGAAGGCTCCGCATTCGACGCAACGTATTCGGCGGGCAGCTATTTCGGAATCTATTGCAAGTATACCAGTACGCGTGCCTCTGGGTTTCGGTTTGACAACATTACGGTTGATGGCAAACCGGGAGAAGTGGTTCAGCCCACCGAGGCCGCCTTCAAGGATGTAATCATTACTGAAATACTTCCTGATCCCCTTCCATCTGCCGGTCTTCCGGAAGCGGAATTCGTTGAAGTGTTCAATCGCACCGCGGCCGACGTGAACCTTGCGGGGTGGACACTTTCGGATGGCACAACAGCCGCACGACTTCCGCCAATCCCGATCCCGCCGCAGGAGTACGCGGTTGTTACCTCATCGCGCGATGCGCCTTTCTTTAAAGACGTGCGTGTTGTTCCGGTTGCAGAACTGCCAAGCCTGAACAACTCCGGTGACGCTGTCGTACTTCGCTCTGCTGCCGGAGTTACGATAGATTCAGTTCGCTATGAGAACACGTGGTATCGGAATGCTTCCAAGCGGGAAGGTGGCTGGTCACTCGAACTTATCGATCCGGGCAACCCCTGCGGGGAGGAGGACAACTGGAGCGAGTCTGAAGCTCCGGAAGGCGGAACGCCGGGGAGGCAGAATTCAGTTTTTGCGGCCAAGCCGGATGCTACAGGACCGCACATTGTAGCTGTAACAGCGATAGGGTCCGGCTCGCTATTGATAGAATACAATGAAAAGCTCCTGGCCGAGGATGTGCCTCCCGGAAATGTGATTATCGAACCCCCCGCGGAAGTTGTTTCGGTTAGCGTAGGGGCCACGCTCAGGTCACTACACATCACGCTTTCCGGTGCGCTGGAAATGGGGACGCTATACACGGTCGGCGTAAGAAACATCAGGGATTGCAACCACAACCTTGCATTGGAAGAACGCGTGCCCTTTGCCGTGCCGGAAGAAGCCGACAGCCTGGACGTTGTCATCAATGAGATCTTGTTCAATCCAAAGCCCGGGGGCGTCGACTTCGTTGAGATCTTTAATCGGTCGCGAAAGTTTATCAACCTGAAAGGCTGGAGTACTGCAAACTACTCGGAAGGAACAGCAAAGGATTTGCGGCTCATCACCGACAGGGACAAGCTGCTGCCTCCCGGCGGTTTTGCGGTGCTCACACCGGATGCCAGCGTTCTGCTCGATCATTATCCGAGCACGGAAGCCGAAACGCTGGTGGAGACCCGATTGGTAGCGTTGCCTGACGACGCGGGATCGGTCGCGCTGGTGGACGCAGCGCAGCACGTGATCGATGCCGTGATGTACAACCGCACCATGCATTCGATCTTCGTTACAACAGAGGATGGCGTGTCTCTGGAGCGGCTTTCTCCTGACGCTGCAACCTACGACACGGAGAACTGGCACTCAGCCTCGACACACGCCGGCGGTGCAACACCGGGTCGAAGAAATTCCGTGGGTGCATCGCCATTGGGTCTGCCTTTGAATGCTGTGACAGTTGATCCGCCGGCGTTTCGGCCGATCTATGGGAAACCGAATTTCACGATTATCCGTTACAACTTTGACCAGGCCGGATATGTAGCCAACGCAAGGATACTGGACCAGCAGGGTCGCTGTGTCCGCTCGATTGCCAGCAACGATCTCCTCGGCACTGAGGGATTTTATCGCTGGGACGGTGACCGCAATGATGGTTTGCGGGCTCGAGTGGGTTCTTACTGGCTTTGGTTTGAAGTGTTCTCGCCGTCGGGCGAAACGCACACGTTCCGTGAACGGATTATCGTTGCGGGCGATTTTTAAAGCGGTTTATTGGCTGCAATGGCGGGAAAAAGGGCTTCCAGGGAATATTGGAAGCAATATTTTTTGTTTTAGTCACCACGGCGTAATTTTGCGCATCTTTTACCAAACGAGGAATACGGGACATGGCCATTAAGAAGAAAAAAACTCCCGCCAAAGCAGCTAAGAAGAAAACAGCGGCCAAGCCAAAAGCAAAGCCTGCAGTAAAGGCTAAGAAGGGCAAAGCTGCCAAAGCGGCAAAGAAGGCCAGCACGCGTTCGGCTACGGCCAGCAAGAAGGCTGCGACGAAAAAGGCGGTGAAGAAAGCAGTGATCAATCAAAAGAAAAGTGTGAAGGTGGTTAAGAAGAAAAG
>JAJJPK010000005.1:0-31381 GCA_032907565.1 Cyclobacteriaceae bacterium
CTTCATCGCATTTTATGGAACGTTTACCAACGCACAGATCGTCGCAATCGGCGTGACCAACTACATATACAAGTTCTTCATTGCATTGCTCCTTACACCCCTCATCTACCTGGGACATTACTGGATCGACCGGTACCTGGGTGAGGCTGAGGCCATGAGGATTTCGGATGAAGCATCGGAAAAAAGTCAATCTTTCTTCTGAAGGCGCCGCAGGTTGTCGAGGATAACTGCCGTCGCCGCAGCCGCGTTGAGGGATTCTGCACCGCCGTATCCGGGAATCGTTACCCGCAGCGCAACACATGCCGCGACTTCCTCCGATATGCCATGCGACTCGTTACCGATCACCAGGATCCCACCGTTACCAAATGGTGCGGCATGCACGCTTTCGCCATCCAGAAAAGCACCGACGACAGGAACCTGGAGTTGGCCGAAATAGCCCGAGAGCTCCGCATAGCATAGGTCTACTCTCAGGAAAGAACCCATAGATGCGCTGATCGCCTTCGGATTGTACCGATCGGCCGTATGTGGCGAAGCGACAATCTTCTTGATACCATACCAGTCGGCAATGCGGATGATGGTGCCCAGGTTGCCCGGGTCGCGAATGTCGTCAAGCGCAACCATCCACTCACCTTCTGCGGGAAGCAGCAAGCGCTCCGGTTTCATGCGGGCTACCGCCAGGGCGCCATCGTTCGATTCAAACGTTCCCAATGATACCAGTTCCGATTCACTCGCCTCAAGAACCTCGGTGGTTGATTTGGGTTGAAGTTCGGCGAGAAAGGCTGGGGTACCCAGCACCATGACGACATCGTAATCGCTCGTCAAAAGTTCGGTTACGCTTTTCCTGCCTTCCACCACAAAACATTGTTCCTGTTTGCGGTATTTCTTTATTTTGAGGGATTTGATGAACTTACTTTTCGCTTTACTGATCATCGTCCGGGCTTGAGGGCAAAGAAAAATAAATATTTCCTCTTATTCTTACTTGCTCCCTTGATACTTGGCGGCTGCAGTGGGACGAAGTACCTCCAGCCCGGCGAAAAACTGCTCAAGCAAAAGATCGAAGCACCACGAGGAATAAGCCGGGAGGCGCTGAAAGGGTTATATGTGCAGCGTTCCAACCGCAAATTGTTTGGCATAATACCCTACTTTTGGTTTTACTACACCGGCAGAAAACATTACGATCGCGAAGCATTCATACAAAAGAAAGCAAAGGCAGAAGCTGATTTTGACCGACGAATCAGTGCGGTACCTGAAGAAAACACGCGCAAGATCAACAATCTCGAATTCAGGAAGCAGCGCAAGCTTTCGCGGATCGAAGACAAGATTCAGAACGGCAATACGGTGATGCAATGGGGCGAGCCGCTCTCCATTCTTGACACAACCAATGTAAGGCAAACGCGCGAGCGCTTCAGCGGTTACCTGGCCTCTAAGGGCTACTTCCGTAATAAGGTTGCCACAACAATCGACACGGCGGGCAGTCGCGCCACCGTAACGTACGTACTCTATCCCGGACGTGCCTACTTTATCGACACGGTGTTTTATGAAGTGAACGACACTGCAGTGAGGAACATACTGTTGAGGGAACCTCAGCGCAGCCTGATACGGAAGGGCGACCGCTACGACCAGGAAGTTTTCGCCAACGAACGGGAACGGATAGACTTTCTTCTAAAGGATGAAGGCTATTTTGAATTCAGTCGCCAGTACGTAGAGTTCGATGTCGACACTTCGTATCGCGCCGACCGCAGAGTGGCGGTAAAGATCATCGTGGGGGATCCTGTCCAGCGAAGTCACCATAAGAAGTTCGTCGTCAGCGAGGTCAACTTCATCACCGACGCAACGGCCACTCCACCTGCACCGAACCAGGTTCGCCAAACCCGTACCGTACGCGACATCAACTACAGATTTTATACAGACCGGTACAATCTGAAGCTACTGAGCCAACGCGTCTTCATCAGGAAAGACGAGCTGTACAGCCGCACCGACGCATTCACCACGCAGCGCCAGCTCGCCAACCTTGACGCGTTCAAGTTTGTGAACATCAACTACGACACAACAGGCGGGAGGTTTGTGGCGAACCTTTACACCAGTGCCCTCGACCGTTACCAATGGTCGAACGAAGCGGGCGTCAACGTGACCCAGGGATTCCCGGGACCTTTCTTCAACACAAGTCTCCGAAAACGAAATGTCTTTGGCGGCTTCGAGACACTGGATGTGTCCGGCCGGTTCGGGTTCGAGGGCGTCGCGTCAGCCACAAGTGATCAGAACATATACAAGAGTACAGAGGCAGGTGTTAACCTGACGATGACTTTCCCGCAGATCATCTTTCCGCTCAGCGGCCGTACGCAATTTCGGCTTGGCCGGTACAATCCTACAACGAAGTTGCTCGTCGGCTATTCGTACACGGATCGGCCGGAGTACAGGCGCACATTTGCAACGTTCAGCGGAACCTATACCATGGAAAATGCCCGAACCACACAATATTCTCTCACGTTCGCCAACATTAACGTCATTGATACGCTAAACACTTCCCAGGCCTTTCGCGATTTCCTTTCGCAGCAGGACAGTGTCGGAAACTTTCGGCTCGTCAACTCATTTTATCCCTCGTTTGTGACCAGTATGATCTTCGGGGTCACATGGAATCACAACAACTACGGACAGGCGGACCGCAATTCGGTTTTCATCCGGGCACAGGTTGAAAGCGGTGGTACCATATGGAATTTTGTCGATCCCACTTTCATTACCGAGAGAGACCTTCAATACTACAAGTACCTGAGGTTCGGCTTCGACTTCCGCCAGAATAAAGTAATCGACAGGAATACCGTGTTGGCCTATCGCATCAACACAGGGGTGGCCTACGCGTACGGTGAGAACAACACGGTGCCTTATGAAAAATTCTTTTTCGCAGGAGGCAGCAGCAGCGTCCGCGCCTGGAGGCCACGGCGGCTCGGACCGGGATCCTTCAAACCCAACCTCAGCGCCGACGCCGAAGCCAACGGATTGTTCGACTACAGTCTGGAAAAGCCAGCCGATATTCTCATCGAGGCCAGTATCGAACTTCGGCAGAAACTATTCGGTTTCGTCAATGGCGCCGTGTTTTTGGATGCGGGGAACGTCTGGACGTTTCAGCCGTGGGTAAAACGCGTCAACGAAGAGACGGTCCCCAATGGCAACTCCGAATTCAAATGGGATCGGTTCTATCGGGAATTCGGTATTGGAACTGGGTTCGGATTTCGCTTTGACTTCACGTTCCTGATCCTTCGATTCGACGTAGGGATCAAGGTGTATGACCCCGCACGCGATGAGGGCGATCGATTCGTGCTGCGCCGCGCAAAATTCTTCAGGCCTTTCGGCATAGAAAAAGAACCTGTAATATATAATGTGGGGATAGGATTCCCCTTCTGATATGAGCCGGGAAAACATAACACGAGAAGAGATCAGCAAGTGGTTTCAAAAACTCCAGGATGACATCACACACCAGTTGGAAGAAGCCGACGGCGGCGGGAAGTTTGTCCGCGACACGTGGGACCGGCCCGGTGGCGGAGGCGGAACTTCTGCCGTAATGTCCGACGGTGCCATCATCGAAAAAGGCGGGGTCAATTTCTCAGCTGTTTGGGGTGAGGCTCCCCCCCAGGTGCTGAAGACACTGCGCTTGGAGCACCCTGACGCCGAGGAATTTTTTGCCACAGGCATTTCTATCGTGCTGCATCCCAAAAATCCGATGGTGCCAATCATCCACATGAACACGCGTTACTTCGAGGTTTCAGGTGGCGCCTGGTGGTTTGGCGGCGGCATCGACCTCACACCCCACTACATCGACACCGAAGATGCTGCCTGGTTTCACCGGGCGCTCAAGGAAGTGTGCGACCGGCACCATGCCTCCTACTACCCGGACTTCAAAAAATGGGCTGATGAATATTTCTTCCTGAAACATCGCAAGGAAACCCGGGGAGTCGGGGGAATATTCTTCGATCACCTCAGCGATGCCCCGGGCTTCGACCGCGCAGCGCGGTTCGCTTTCGTCCGGGACGTTGGCCTTGCCTTTGCGCCGATATACACTCACTTTATGGAAAAGAATTCCGTCCTCCCCTTCACCGAAGAACACCAACAGTGGCAGGCAATTCGCCGCGGCCGATATGTTGAATTCAATCTCGTGTGGGATCGCGGCACGCGCTTCGGCCTGGAGACCGACGGCCGAACCGAATCTATACTCATGAGTCTTCCACCCAACGCGCAGTGGCTTTACAACTTTACACCGCCGGCAGGATCGGCCGAGGAACAAACGCAACAGTTACTGCGGAAGGGTATCGATTGGTTGAACGCGTCATCGAGAGTTTCCGCAAGCTGAAAAAAGTTTCCTGATAAATATCACCCGGCCTGGTTGCGTCCGTCATAGGGTTTACCTCGTTGTTTCGACATATTAGGGTATGTTAAACAATTAAAAAAAGGAGGTAATTATGGCACTCATCAAGCGTTCCGATTGGCCCTCTTTGTTGAGGGATTCGTGGTTGTCCGACTTTTTCGATGGCGATCGGTTCTTTGATTCTGATCTCATGCAACGGACAATCCCGGCTGTAAACATTATGGAAAAAGACGACTCATTCGAGATCGAATTGGCCGCGCCGGGCCTTGAAAAGAAAGACTTCAAGGTTACGGTAGATCGGGGTGTGCTCACCATTTCGGCTGAAAAAGAAAGCCGTAAGGAGCAAAAGGAAGAAAACTACACCCGTAAGGAATTCAACTATTCAACATTCTCCCGGTCGTTCGCGCTTCCGGAAACGGTTAGCGACGAAGACATCAAGGGAAATTACCAGAATGGAGTCCTGAAATTGACGGTCAAAAAGAAGGCACCAACCAAACAGCCGAAGAAGGCCATCGAGATTTCCTAACGAAACTGAAGAAGCCCCGCGTAGTAAACGGGGCTTCTTCTTTTTTTGTGATGAAGTTCCTCCCACGTGCTGTGGGAAGATTTACACTAGCTGAACACTTCGCGGTACTCGGCTTCGTCAAACCCAAGTGCAATCACTTTTCCTTCCCTTTCAATTAAGGGACGACGAATCACTGAAGGTTTTTCTATCATCAACTTGATGGCAGCATCCTGATTCGTAATCTGTTCCTTCTGCTTGTCATCGAGCTGGCGCCACGTTGTGCCCTTTCTGTTTACGAGTGCCTCCCATCCCACCTGCTTGCTCCACTCGCGCAGTTTTGAGGCGGTAATTCCACTTTTCTTGTAATCATGAAAATCGTACGACACGTTATGTGCGCCAAGCCACTCGAGCGCACGCTTCACCGTGTTGCAATTCTTTATCCCAAATACTGTCATTCGTATACGCTTTACAGGTTCATAATTGCTGACGCAGGGCCAGAACTTTTCTCGCCTTCTCGATAAGCCGCGCAGATTCCCCGAAGTTCAGTGTTTGCTGACCATCCGACGCCGCGGCTTCCGGCGACTGATGCGTTTCGTAAATGATCCCATCCGCGCCTGCAATTACCGCAGCAAGCGCAACCGGTTCAACATGTTCGCGAATGCCAATGCCGTGGGAAGGGTCTGCAATCACCGGAAGATGTGATTTTTCTCTGAGGATCGGAATGGCATTGATGTCCAGCGTATTCCGACTGGCGCGTTCGTACGTACGGATTCCCCGTTCACAAAGGATCAGCTGCTCATTGCCGGCAGAGAAAACATACTCGGCAGAGTACAGGAGTTCTTCAATGGTGCCTGAAATTCCTCGCTTGATCATTACAGGTTTTCCCGCCTTGCCCAGCGCGTCCAGCAGGTTGAAGTTTTGCGTATTGCGCGCGCCTACCTGGAAGATGTCCACATAGTCCACCATTTCCTCGATCTGTGAAACCTGCATGACCTCCGAAATTATCTTCACACCTGCGGCCCTGGCCTGCTTATACCACATCTTAAGCCCTTCCGTTCCAAGGCCCCTGAAAGCATAGGGTGAGCTTCTCGCCTTGAATACCCCACCCCGCATAATCCTCACATTGTTTTCGCGCAGGTGAGCAAGGGTTGCAGCCACCTGCTCTTCGCTTTCAATAGAACACGGACCTGCCATTAGCGCAAGATCTCCGTCGCCAATCACAACGCCATCACCCAAATCGATTGCAGTACGTTCTACCTTCCATTTCCGGGAGACCAGCTTGTAGACATCGGAGACACGGTGTACGTCGGCAACACCTTCCATGTGCCCGATTTTTCGTATGTCGAACTCCCTACTACCTATGCCTACAAGATACGACCCATTCCCGGTTACTACGCGTGTCGTCTTGTACCCTAAAGCCGACATCTGGTCTGCAATTGCTGCCACCCCTTCTTCCCGTACGCTTTGCTTCAACTGGACGATCATATCAATTAGCCTTACCGTTCTTGAGTGAATTAACAAACCTGGGGATGTCGTGCTCGAGATTCTTGCTCTCGCGCAACACGTTGATAAATGCACTTCCCACTACACCGCCGGCGCCATATGCACATGCCTGGCTGAACGACCCGTTATTCGCAATGCCGAACCCGATCATAAAAGGGTTCGTCAGGTTCATGTCTTTTAGTCGTTTGAAATAAGTAATCTGCTCATCAGTAAAACGTTCTTTTGCACCCGTTGTGCTGGATGCTGCCACGGCGTAAATGAAAGCGGTACTCGCTGCGTCGATGCGTCTGATCCGCTCCTCGGACGTGGTAGGTGAAATCAGGAACGTACTGTGCAGCTTGTGCTTGTCGAAAAGCGACTTATACTCCGACATGAACTCTTCCAACGGCATGTCGGGTAGTATTAAGCCATCGACACCCGCAGCGGCGGCGTCGGCGCAGAAGGCCTCCACACCGTATCGGATAACGGGGTTCAGGTAGCCCATCAGGATGACAGGTATGTCAGAGACTTTTCGGAGCTCGGCTACCTGCTCCACAAGCAGATGCAAGTGCATTCCGTTGTTGAGCGCAACCTTATTACTGGCTTGTATGGTCGGGCCGTCAGCGACGGGATCCGAAAATGGAATCCCGATTTCCACAAAGTCGACGCCGGCTTCCTCCAATGCCTTGCCGATCTTCACCGTGTCAGCCAGACCAGGATAGCCTGCAGTATAATAAACCGACAGAAGGTCTTTTCTGCCAGAGGAAAATAACTTCGTAAGCCTGTTGTTCTTCATGGATCAATTAGTATTTACCCCAGCGGATGTATGTTTCAAGGTCTTTATCTCCCCTTCCCGAAAGGTTAACAACAACCACATCCCCTTTCGAAAGCGGCAGCTTGTTCAATGCCGCGAGAGCGTGTGCCGACTCTATTGCGGGAATAATTCCTTCCAACCGGCTGAGTGTGATCCCTGCCTCCATAGCCTCGTCATCAGTGGCGTTGAGAAATTGCACTCGTTTTGTATCGAACAGATGCGCGTGCATGGGGCCAATACCGGGATAGTCGAGCCCCGCTGAAATGGAATACGGTTCAATCACCTGGCCGTCATCTGTCTGCATGATCAGTGTCTTGCTGCCATGAAGCACGCCCGGCTTGCCCAGAGCTGTCGTCGCAGCCGATTCACCGGAGTCGAGTCCATGACCCGCCGCCTCGACGCCAACAAGTTTCACTCGACTGTCGTCCAGATAATGATAGTAGGCACCCGCAGCATTGCTGCCTCCTCCTACGCAGGCAATGATCCAGTCGGGATGCGGCCTGCCCGTCACTTCCTCCAACTGCTCCTTCATTTCCTCGCTGATCACAGATTGGAAACGTGCGACCATATCAGGATAGGGATGCGGGCCTACAACAGAACCGATGATATAGTGCGTATCGGTAGGATGGTTGATCCAGTGGCGCATCGCTTCGTTCGTGGCATCCTTCAGGGTCATGTTGCCGCTCTCTGCGGGGATCACCGTGGCGCCCAGTATGCGCATCCGTTCCACGTTGGGGCGCTGCCGTTCCATATCCACTTTGCCCATGTAGACGATGCATTCCATGCCCATCAGCGCGCAGACGGTGGCTGTAGCAACACCGTGCTGCCCAGCACCCGTTTCAGCGATGATCTTCTCTTTCCCGAGCCTGCGCGCAAGGAGAATCTGCCCCACGGTATTGTTCACCTTGTGCGCACCGGTATGACAGAGGTCCTCGCGTTTGAGGTAAACCTTCGCGCCGACCGCTTCCGAAAGACGCTGTGCGAAGTACAGGGGTGTGGGTCTTCCTACATAGTCCTTCAGCAATGCCCTGAATTCTTTCTGGAATCCTGGATCATTCCAGATGTCGAGGTAACGTGCTCGTAATTCCTCTACATTCGGATAGAGCATCTCAGGAATATAGGCACCGCCGAATTTTCCGTAGTACCCGCGTTCGTCCACCTGGTAAATCATATCACTTGTGTTAAGATTCATTCAGTGCCGCTGAAACGGCGTTCGTAAATTCTGTCAGCCGGTCGAGATCCTTCAGACCCGGGCTGCTTTCAATACCGCTGTTCACATCAAGCGCGTGAAGATTCATGCCGTCGAGATGCTTGATGCCTTTCACGTTCTCCGGAGACAACCCGCCACTCAAAAAGAAAGGCACCGACTGATCATAGCTACGTAACAGACTCCAGTCGAAGCGCATGGCGTTACCTCCGTGAAGCGGACCCTTCGTGTCAAACAGGAAGAAGTCGACAAACTCCTTGTACGCTGATGTGCTGGCAAAGTCGAACGTCGCATCGACGGGGAATGCCTTGATCACCGTATAGCCCGCTGCACGTACAGCAGCACACTGCTCTGGATTCTCCCTGCCATGCAATTGTGCTGCCCAAAGGGAATTCCTCTTCGCGGTGGCAATGATCTCCTCGACCGTGGCGTTGACAAAAACCCCAACGCGCTTAATTGCCGCAGGAAGGTTGTCCGGTACACGGAATTCTTCCCCTACGTATCGTGGTGATTTGGGATAGAAAATGAATCCCATGTAGTCAGGAGCCCGCGCTCCCACCTCCACGATATTCTGCGCTTCACGCATCCCGCAAACCTTTATCCTTATGTCCACGCCATCGATCATTGTACCTTCTGACTTTCCCGTCCCCGCAGCTCATCAATAAATTCCTTGCATGCCTTTTCCGGACTGCCATGTTGCATGAAATTCTGACCCATCAGGAAACCCTGATAGCCAAACGACCTTAATTCTATTATTGTTTCCGGCGACTCGATCCCGCTTTCGGACACCTTCACAACGCTGTCAGGAATCAGCGGCGCCAGTTCCTTCGAAACGTCCAGGCTGATCTTGAAGGTCTTCAGATCACGGTTATTCACTCCAATAAGATCGGCGCCCGCGTCGAGGCTATACTCGAGCTCTTCGCGTGTATGTACCTCGAGCAGAACCTCCAGCCCGAGGGAATGCGCAAACGTGGTGAGCGATTTCAGCGACGCCGCGTCCAGGGCAGCGGCGATGAGCAGGATCACGTCTGCGCCGATCGACTTGGCCTCGAGGATCTGGTATTCGTCAACGGTAAAGTCCTTACGAAGAATGGGACAGAAGTTGAATTTGCGCGCCGTAGTCAAATCCTCATTGCTGCCACCAAAGTATTTCTGATCGGTCAGCACGGAAATGGCCGACGCCCCCGCCTGCATATACCCGATCGACACGCGTTCAACCGAAACGTGCGCGTTAATGACACCTTTGGACGGTGACTTGCGCTTAATCTCCGCGATGATCCCTGACTTATCGGGTCGACGGACATAGTGCCGCATCGACACACAGGGCGTTGCAAAGTAAATGCTCTGTTCCAGCAAACGGACAGGATACAGGCTCTTGCGCTCCTCCGTCTCCTTACGTTTGTGGGCCACGATTTCGTCGAGGATATTCATCCAAATGCTGTTTAGTTTTCCAGGAAGCGTTTGAATTGTTCTAGCGCCTTGCCGGAGACCAGGGCTTCACGGGCCCGATTGACTGCGTCTTCCAGTCCCTTCTCCTGGTCAGCGCAATACAGCGCCATGGCTGCGTTGGCGATTACCGCATCGTTCTGGGCCTTCGTTCCCTTCCCTTCGAGTACATTCAGGAATATGCGCGCAGATTCCTCAATGGTATCGCCCCCGTGCAGGTCGGACGGCGCAAGGGTGGCAAGGCCAAGGTCGGCGGGATCAGCAATCTGTTCGCCGCCGTTGAAGAAGTACTTATAAGGACCGGTCAATGAAACTTCGTCATAGCCATCCAGCGAATGCAGGATGACGTATTGCTTCCCGGATTGCTGGTACAGGTAGCCGAACTTCCTTGCCAGTTCCAGGCTGAACACGCCAACAAGCTGACGGTCGGGAAAGGCCGGGTTCACCATGGGACCCAGCATGTTGAAGAACGTCTTCACTCCCAGTTCACGGCGAATAGGCGCCACGTTTTTCATTGCCGGGTGAAATAGCGGCGCGTGCATGAAGCACAGGTTGGCGCGGTCCAGGCTGCGCTTCAGCGCGTCGGCATCGTTGGTAAACTTGTAGCCAAAGTACTCCAGGAGGTTCGATGAACCGCAAGCCGACGACACACCGTAGTTTCCGTGCTTGGCGACGGGCTGACCTGCTGCGGCGATTACGAAGCCGGAAAGGGTCGAGATGTTAAAGGTGTTCTTCGAGTCTCCTCCGGTACCACATACATCGATGACCGGGCGATCGAAATCCATACGAAGGCAGAGCTCCAGCATGGCATCGCGAAATCCCTCAAGTTCGTCGACGGTGATGCTTCGCATCATGTATACGGTCATAAATGCCGCTGTCTGGCTTGGATTGTATTTTCCCGTTGCCAGGTCGACGAGCACGCGGTGCGCTGTCTCCCGACTAAGGGAACGGTGATCGATAAGCTCATTCAATATCTGTTTCATGGCACTCTGGCGTTAAGTCTTGTGGTACTGTAACCAATTCAAAATCATCTTGGGCCCTTCCGTTGTCATCACCGATTCGGGGTGAAACTGAACTCCCCTTACATCGAATTCGCGATGGCGTATACCCATCACCAGGCCCTCTTCGTTGACAGCCGTCACGACAAGCGAGTCGGGGACGGTCTTCGGGTCGACCGCCCAGGAATGGTAATGGGTGGCCTTAAAAGACGGTGTCACATTGTGAAACAATATCTCATCGGGATCGGATACTGTTGTTGTCGTAGTCACGCCGTGCAAAACTTTCGGAATATTGAAAAGTCGGGCGCCGAACACTTCGCCTATTCCCTGGAGGCCGAGGCATATTCCGAGAATACTTTTCCCGGGTGAATAGGTTCGGATCACATCCTTCATGATGCCGGCTTCGTCGGGAAGTCCCGGCCCGGGAGAAATAAGGATCTTGTCGTACTCCTTAACAGCTTCCGTGCTGATCTTGTCATTCCGGTACACGTCGGGGCTGTGACCGAGTTCACGAAGAATATGAACCAGGTTATAGGTAAACGAGTCGTAGTTGTCGAGCACAAGTATTTTCATCACTTTCAATTCAGTCTCTATATTTTTTCGGCCATGATCAGCGCCTTGCGCAGCGCTTCTACCTTGTTGTTCACTTCCTGCAATTCACTTTCGCTGTTCGACTTTGATACGATGCCTGCGCCTGCCTGGAAGATGAGGCGGTTGTTATGGCTGAGCAGGGTACGGATCATGATGGCGTGATTAAATGATCCGTCAAAGCCGATAACGCCAATGGCACCTCCATAGAAGCTGCGGTTCACGTTCTCGTATCGATTGATAAGGGTCATCGCCATGTGCTTCGGCGCTCCCGAGAGCGTGCCGGCAGGGAATGTATCCGCTGCCATGCGGACCACCGAAGACCCTTCTGCGAGATCACCGGTGACCTTCGACACGAGGTGGATGACATGGGAATAGAACTGGACTTCCTTGAAAATCTCAACATGGACATTCTGCGCATTCCGGCTCATGTCGTTGCGAGCGAGGTCGACCAGCATAACGTGCTCGGCGTTTTCCTTTTCATCTTCCGCAAGCCGCGCAGCCAGGGCGGCATCTTCCTGGTCGTTACCCGTCCTTCTAAAGGTGCCGGCGATAGGATAAATATGTGCCTTACCCTTCTTCACCTGGAGTTGTGCTTCCGGTGAAGATCCCATCAGCTTGAAACTTCCATAATCGAAGTAGAACAAGTAAGGCGACGGATTGATAGATCGCAGCGCGCGGTATACGTTGAACTCGTCACCGGCAAAACCGGAGCTGAAGCGACGCGACAACACAATCTGGAAAACGTCTCCGCGGAAGCAATGCTCCTTTCCCTTTTCGATAAGCTCAAGAAATTCGGTGTCTGTGCAATTTGCTTCTTCTGGCCCACGTATGGAGAACGGGTATGTTGAGAACCGGTTGCTCATTATAATTTGTTCTACCCGGTCGAGGTTAGAAGACGCACTGTTACCAGTCGTATGCTCATAGAGCGAAAGCTCGTTGGAGAAGTGGTCCACTACGATCACATAGCGGTACAGCTTGTATTGAATATCTGGTATGAGTGTTTCCGGGAGGGAGAGCGAAATATCTTCAAAGTATCGAACGCTGTCGTAAGCCAGGTATCCGAACAGTCCGCAGTTGGGATGCCTGGAACGAATGTCAGGATCGGGTTGAAAGGAATCCAGGAATTCTTCAAGCATGGTTGTCACCTGCCCTTTTCGCTCAATGGTCGTCTTTACGGGAGGCGATCCGGGATAAGCAACTGTTGCCACACCTTTTGCAACGGAAAAGGAAGCGATTGGCTCGCAGCAGATGAACGAAAGGGCGTTCTCGTGTCCGTGGTAGTCGGAACTCTCAAGCAGGATGCTGGCAGCAAACACATCGCGCAGCTTGAGATAAATGTTTACGGGCGTAAGTGTATCCGCGAGAAGCGTCTTTCGGTATGTCTTGAGTTTGATTTTCATATGGGACTAATGTTCATCTTTTTCGAAATCGGAAACCCCTTATCAAAACGAAGGCCCGCTGTGAACAGCGGGCCTCCGGTATAGCAAGGGCAATATCTGGCTGTTCACATATCGGGTAATATGTGCCACCACCAGATTATCGTTGCCAAGTGTTTCATGTCAGGCTTCTGTTGTTTTCTTACGGGCCGTCCTCCGGGGTTTGGTCGCCGGTTCCTCCGCCTCTACCGATTGAGCAGGGGATTCAGCAGCAGCGACTACCGCACGTTTCTTCTTCCTTTTGCGAGAAACCCCGTACGATCCGAGCCAAATTTTTCCGCGTTTCGATTTCTTATCTCCTTTTCCCATACCCCGATTTGGTGGGGCAATAATAGCAAACCGTCAACTAATTACAAATAATTGGAAGTCAATTTTCGGCCGGCATGCCTTACCAGATCTTCACGCGCTCCGCGGCCGGACGGTACATCGGATCGCCTTCACCGACGCTAAAAGCCTCATAAAAGGCGTCCATGTTGGTCAATGGCCCGATGGCCCGGTACATTCCCGGTGCATGGGGGTCGGTCTTGACCTGCGTTCTCAGGGTTTCGTCGCGGTATTTAATGCGCCAGATAGTGGCCCACGACAAGAAAAACCGCTGCTCCGGCGTGAGACCGTTGATAGGCCCCGGACGACCATTTTCGTTCAGGAACAGCTGCAGGCCGTCGTACGCCACAGACAACCCACCCAGGTCGCCGATGTTTTCTCCCAGTGTAAACTCACCGTTGACAAACACGCTATCCAGCGGCTCATATTGGCTGTATTGATCCGCCAGGGCTTTGCCCCTTTCCCTGAACAGGGAAAGATCCTGTTCGGTCCACCAGTTGCGAAGGTTGCCTTCGGCGTCAAAGCGGCTGCCCTGGTCATCGAAGCCATGTGAAATCTCATGACCGATGACGGCGCCCATGCCTCCGTAGTTGACGGCTTCGTCAGCACGGTAGTCGTAAAACGGCGGCTGAAGAATGGCCGCAGGGAACACGATCTCGTTGAACAAAGGATTGTAGTACGCGTTGACAGTCTGAGGTGTCATCTCCCACTCCTTCCTGTCGACGGGTTTACCGAACTTGGCAAGATTGCGTTCCAGATTGAAGCGGTTTGCATTCAATACATTTTGAACATAAGAGGCCGTTTCAGGATCCCGATCGATAACCAGCGCAGAGTAATCCCGCCATTCGTCAGGGTATCCGATCTTTACGTTGAACGATGCGAGTTTTTCGAGCGCCTTTTCCTTGGTGGAGTCCGACATCCAGTCGAGTTTCTTTATGCGTTCGCCAAACGCGCGCTTGATGTTGTCCACCATATCCATTGCCTTCTGCTTGGCTTCAGCAGGAAAATGTTTTTCAACGTACAGCTTACCGAGTGCTTCGCCCAGTGCGTCGTCGGTCTTGGCCAGCACGCGACGCCACCTTGGCCGCATTTTCTCCACACCACCGAGATATCCGGAATAGAAATCAAAGTCAGCCGCCACAAGCTCGTGATTCAGATACGGCGCAGTGAGGTTGATCAGGTGCCACCGGAAGTACGCCTTGAGGTCGGCCATCGGAGTTGTGTTGATGACTTTCTCAACAGCCGGAAGGAAATCGACGTCTTCGACTACTACGGAATCGACGCCGGCCAATCCCAGATCGGCGAAGTAGTTATTCCACGCAAAGGACGGCAACAACCTGGCGAGCTGATCTACGGAGCGCTTGTTGTAGACCTTGTCCGGATCGCGCTTCTCTTCCTTGGTCAATGTACCGGTTGCAAGTGCAGTTTCGATTTTCATAATAGCATCTGCCTGACGGGTGGCTGATGCTTTGTCGACCCCGCTGAGTTCAAGCATGCGCGCGACATGTGCGACATACTTTTCGCGGGTCTCTCTTGATTTCGCACTCTTGTCGAAATAATAGTCGCGCTCAGGAAGACCGATGCCGGCCCCAACAAGGTAGATGCTTATAACATCGCTTTTCTTGAGATCGGGGAATATTTGCACGATGAAGAATGCGTCACCACCGTAGCGTTGTTGTTCGGTGAAATACTTCTGGATATCGGCCTTACCCGCAAGCGCGTCGATCTGATTCATGAACGTTTCCACCGGTCGTGTACCGGCGCGTTCGGCGAGCAAGGAATCCATTCCAATGTCGAAGAAGTCGGCCACCTTGCGCTGATCGGATCCTTCCGCATATTCAGGGTTGTCGGCGGCGGTCTTCAGCGCCTCAAGCACATCCGCCTGGGTTTTTTCGCGCAATTCATAGAAACTTCCCCAGCTTCCGCGGTCGGCGGGAATCTGGGCACGGTCAAGCCATCCGCCGTTGGCGAAACGGAAAAAGTCCTCGCCCGGACTGACGGTAGTGTCCATGTTGGAGATCATTATGCCCACGCCTTCCGGCAACTTCGTCTCTGACGGTGTACCGGAGCAGGAAGCGATCAGGATCGTAAGGATGGCAATCCCGGCTGAATAAGGGTATCGCATGACTTTGCAGTTTTCGGCAAAGTTATGACATTACCTGTTATCGTTAGGCGACTATTTCAGGAAACGGTAGAATATACCTCTTTCCACTTTCGCGCGAGTGTATTCCAGTTGAATTCTTCGCGCACCATCGTGAGGCTACGGCGTTGCAGTCTCGCGTATGCTTCGGGATTGCTTTTGTAACATACATAGGCCTCGTGCAGCGCCTGACACAGATGCTCTGCGGTATTGCGATGCAGACACCACCCCGCTTGGTGCTGCCTTACAAACGCACCGAGGTTGGTTTCCTCGCTGACGATCATGGGTACACCCAGGGCGGCAGCTTCCAGCACATGGTCAGAGCAGTTTCCGTTCCGGCTGGGGCAAATGTAGACGCTGGTCCGGCTGAACAATTCCTCCCGTCTTTTGCGGGACAAGCGCCCGAAAAACTTTATGCGCTTTTCCATGCCGGCGTGGTCGGCAAGCAACTTGAGTGCATCCAGGTCTTTTCCTTGCCCGAGGATCCAGAGTTCTACGGGCGTGGCCATGTCGAGATAAAATTTCGTAAACGCGTCTATCAGTAAGTCAAGGCCGCGCGATACAATGTTGATGTCGCCGCTGTAGGTAACAACAAACGGGTCGCTGCCGGCTTGCCGGTCACCTGCAACAGCACGGACACCATTAGCAATGCCGTTAGGTAGGCAAACGAACGGCGTATCCTGCTGGATGAAATAGTTGTAACCATTTACTTCCGTCGGACCCAGCAAGTGCACGAGCGAAGCCTCTTTGATGATGGGACGTTCGAAGAAATAATAGTATGCTTTACGCAACGGCGAAAGGCTCCGCAGGCGGAGTTCGCTGTAATCGCCGTGCGGCGATAGCACAAGGCGCAACTTCAGTGATGACTTTCTGATGAACCGGGCTATCGCAAAGAACTCCGGTACGAATCCGCCGTGAAGGTGTACAATCGAGTCTGGCGGAAGCATTTCCAGCGCCTTTTTCAGTGTTGGTGAAATGGTAAGCCGGTTGGACTGCACCCTGAATGTACGATGCCCAACGCCGTCGATGTCGAGGCCGAGATGACTCGCCCCGATCTCCCAGATGGACACCTGAAGCCCGAGCCTGGATTCTGCTTCCGCGAGAAAGTTCACCATGCGGCGCAAGTCGGGAAGCCGGCAATCTGCCGAACGGTTCATAGCAATATGTACGATGCGTATCATCTTCGTCTTAACCCATAAAAAAAAGCGCTGACCAGATTCCTTTACTCCAAACAAGGTTCCGATCAGCGCCTCCAACCCAAACATGAACCAACCCCGGTTCAATGACTTACTAGCACACTAACACTTTAACCCTGGGCTCATGGCATCCTATGAGTTGCCAGAGTCGTGCCAGAGGACCATTTTCGCCTTTTTTGGGCCGTAGGGGCGTTCCAGGATGATTGAAAGTCCCAATCTGGCAAACGATAGGCCAGTATCTGGAATGGCAAGGCAGGTTGTGGTGTTAAGGGATACGCTCCGGAAGAGGATAGCGGTACAAGATGCAATCCCGGGGTTCGTTATTCTGATTGACGAACCGCAGCCAGCGGGTAAGGCGTGCCTCTTCGACAAGTCCGCTCTTCTCAAGGACGCGCTGCGAGGCAACGTTTGCAACATCGACGAGCGTGCCAATCCGGTAAACACCCCGCTGAGCAGCCAGCAACTCCATAAACCGGCGGGTCGCCTCCGTTGCATAACCCTTGTTCCAGTGGGCGGGCGAGATGATGTAACCGAACTGGATTTTACCGTACTCGTTAAGGGCACCAATGCTGCCAACCAGTCGGTGGGTGTTTTTAAGCCTTATGGAAAATGAGTAATCGGTGCCGGCCGCCCAGGCCGCACGCGTGTGCATGAGAAACCGCTGGGTGTCGGCAACCGAGCGATGCGTTGCCCATGAGACGTAACGGGTAGCTTCCGGTTTGCTGGCGTAGGCATAGAAGATTTCTTCGGCGTCTTCGTACATTAGACGCCGGAAGATCAGCCTTTCGGTTTCAAAGGTCTCGTCAAGATCGAGGCGTTCCACAGGTAAAGAAAGTGACCATGGCTAAGGGTGGCAATGTAGTACATCAATATTTCAAGCGCGACTTTGACGGGTACAAAATACTGGTGAAACTCAATCCAATCCGCCTGACGGGAGTCGAACTCACACGGTTCGACGATGGCCGCGTGGAAAAACGGGAACTCGAGTTTGACGAAGACATCCTCGAAGATCTGAAAACCGACGGCTTCGACGAAACCAGCGCCATGGAGTTCAACCTGTATCTCTCCGGATTGGCGTGAACAGGCTTTATGCAGGCGTTTGCGTCTGCATCTGCACCTGCGGCTTTTTTTTGTACTTTTGCACCTGGCAAACCGGCACGACCAGCTCCTGCTGAATCCCCCAGGACCGGAAGGTAGCAAGGGCAGGCGGTCGTAGCGGTGCGATGCCCGGTTTGCCTCTTTTTATCTCATCGTTTTCTCCCAAAATCGGTAGAATTCAGCACGTTGTCCCGGAAATGGTTGGGGAGCCGGGAATCAGGAATTAAATTTGGGCACCAACCGTTATTTGAGCACTAACCGTTAAAAGAATATGAAGTTTTTCATTGACACCGCGAATCTCAAAGAAATCCAGGAAGCTTACGATCTCGGCGTGCTGGATGGCGTTACTACTAACCCGTCTCTCATGGCGAAAGAGGGCATCAGCGGTGAGGCCAACATCCGTGAGCACTACAAAGCCATTTGCAATATCGTCGACAACAACGTTAGTGCCGAGGTTATTGCAACCGACTTCGACAACATCATAAAGGAAGGAAGGGAGCTTGCCAAGATAGATGACAAGATCGTCGTGAAGGTTCCCATGATCCGCGACGGTGTGAAGGCCATCAAAAAATTCGCCAGCGAAGGTATTCGCACGAACTGCACGCTGGTCTTTTCCCCGGGACAGGCATTGCTTGCGGCTAAAGCCGGTGCAAGTTATGTATCGCCTTTTCTCGGCAGACTCGACGACATTTCGCACGACGGCATTGAGCTGATCCACCAGATCCGGCAGATTTACGACAACTATAGCTTCGATACCGAAATCCTTGCTGCGTCTATCCGCCACACCATCCACCTCATCAAGTGCGCAGAGATCGGCGCGGATGTAGCTACTTGCCCTTTGAGTGTAATCACCGGGCTGTTGAAGCATCCTTTAACTGACATCGGTCTCGAGAAATTCCTGGCCGACCACAAGAAAGTCAACGCCCGCGCTTCCGAGAAGGTGCCGGCATAACGCTTTCCTCCGGACAAAACCCGAGGCGATGTTTTCCAATGACCCTGTAGTAAAGGTAAAAGACGCCAGTATTTTCCAGGACCACAATACGGTTCTCGAGAATGTCGACTTCGAGATTACCAAGGGTGAGTTCGTGTTCCTCGTAGGAAAGACGGGCTCAGGAAAGTCCTCACTCCTCAAAACACTGTATGCTGACCTGCCACTTCGTCTCGGCGAGATTGTGGTTGCAGGTTACTCCATTCGTAAGATCCGACCCCCGGAGGTACCCCTGTTGCGCAGAAAACTCGGGATCATTTTCCAGGACTTCCAGCTGTTTTCCGACCGCACTGTTGCGGAGAACCTGTTGTTCGTGATGAAGGCGACCGGGTGGCGCGACAAGGGCAAGATGCGTGCGCGTATTTCCGAAGTCCTTATGCAGGTCGGCCTGGGTTCGGTAGAGCGAAAGATGCCTCACCAACTTTCCGGTGGCGAGCAACAACGCGTCGTTATTGCCAGAGCGCTGCTCAACGAACCACAGATCCTGCTTGCCGACGAACCTACGGGCAACCTCGATCCTACCGTGTCCGACGGGATCCTAAAACTCTTTCAACAAATCAACAAGAGCGGTACGGCTATTCTTATGGCCACGCACGATTACCGTATTATCAAGAAATTCCCGGCCCGCATTCTCAAGTGCGAGAACATGCGGATAGTTGACTCAGCTAAAGAACACTTTGAGTTGAGCGAGAAGAGTTGGCAGTAGCTCCTACGATTCCCTTTCTCCACTGCCGCCGTTACTCCTTGCGTCAAGCCGCTGCAGATGCTGAGTAAGAAGGTCAATACGAACGAGGAGGTTCAACACGAGGGCATCCCTAACCTTGGCGCTAGGGTTTCGTTCCATTTCTTCTTTGAGAACAAGGTACATGGCTTCAAGCTGGTGTATGTCCTGGGTGAATCCATTTAACCCTTCCTTGTGCCCGTACAAATCGATAAGTTGAACGGTTCGGGCAATTTCGTCTGTGTAGTATTTCTCTACATCCGCAAAATCACGTAATGCCTGGCGGTCAGTATTTGCCGGTGCACTGGATGGCCAGGCGAGGTACAGGGACAAGCCCATGAATAACAGCGCTGCAGCACGCCAGACGGATACGCGGTTCCACAGTGAAGCACGCGTACGCGGTAACGTTTCAGCTATGCTGTTCCAGACATTGTCAGCCGGCTCACGGTCGTCAAAAGCGTCTCTGTTCCGGCGAATGAATTCTTCAAGTCTCTCTTTCATGGCTTGACGTTAAGATTTCCTTTAACCTTGCTTTTGCCCGGTTCAGTTGCGACTTGGATGTTGAGACTGAAATCCCCATGATCTCGCTGATCTCCTGGTGATCGTATCCCTCCATCAAGTACAGCGTCAGAACCGTGCGGTACCCATCCGGGAGTTGTTCAATGGCACCACGGATGCGTTCAACAGTCCCTTCGTTTGCTTCCACCACTATTTCCGGTTCATCGGGCACGTCCCATTCCGCGTCGTCGGGCAAGGGCGTTGTTCGCCTCTTCCGGATATGATTGATCGCCTTGTTGATCACAATCCTTTTGAGCCACGAGCCGAACGTCGCATCGTGGCGGTACCGGTCGAGGTTTTGGAAGGCGCTAATGAACGCTTCCTGCAACACGTCGCCTGCATCATCTGCATCCCCGGTGATCCTGAAGGCCGTGTTGAACATCGCCTTCGAATACAAATCGTACAGGCGCCGGAATGCCCGGGGATCCCCATTTCGGCAACGTGCGATCAGATCGTCGTGTATGTTCGATACCCGGTAGTCCAAGCAGGTGGTACAATCAGGTAAATAACAACGCCCGGAGGAAAAGGTTGCATGGGCCCATTTACGTTCCTGTCGATCGGGATTTCAGGCCTCGGGCGGCGGCAATTTCCTTAAGGAAGTCTATGGCCTGTGCCCGGTCATTGGCAATCCGCCCGTCCAGAATGGCCTCCTTAATCTCCTCCTTTAGCTCGCCCACCATACGGCTTGGCGGGATGTCGAACATTTCCATGATCTCGTCGCCGGAAACCGGCGGCTGGAAGTTCCTGATATGGTCTTTCTGTTCCACTTCCGCCATTTTCTTCTCTACCAGGTCGAAATTGCGGAGAAAGCGGTTCACCTTTTCAGGATTTTTCGACGTTACGTCGGCTCGGCAGAGGATCATGAGCGCATCAATGTCATCTCCCGCATCGAAGAGCAGGCGTCGGATCGCTGAGTCAGTGACCTCCCGGGCCAGGGGTATCGGCCTCAGGTGCAGGCGAACGAGCTTCTGTACCCGGGTCATGTTCTCATTCATGGGAAGCTTCAGTCGTCTGAAAATGCCGGGCACCATACGAGCGCCCTTGTCTTCGTGGCCATGGAAGGTCCACCCGTGCTCCTTGTCATATCTTTTGGTCGCCGGTTTAGCGATGTCATGAAGAATGGCAGCCCATCGCAGCCACAGGTCATCAGAAACCTTAGCCACATTGTCGAGTACCTGGAGCGTGTGAAAGAAGTTATCCTTGTGCGCGTTGTTTCCCACGTACTCCACGCCGTGCAAGGCGACCAATTCAGGGAAAAACTGCTTGAGCAACCCGCTATGAAACAAGAGTTTGAATCCGTATGAGGGCACCGGGCTCGCAATAATCTTATTCAGCTCATCGGTAATCCGCTCTTGCGACACGATCTTCAGCCGCGGCGCCTGTTGAACAATAGCCTCATAGGTATCGGGTTCGATGTCGAAATTCAATTGTGTAGCGAAGCGCACCGCGCGCATCATCCGGAGCGGGTCGTCTGAGAAAGTGACCGATGGATCCTGCGGCGTTCGGATGATCTTTTTGCGGAGATCACTCATTCCGTCGTGTGGATCAATTAAGGCGCCGTAATTGTCGCGGTTAAGCGATATCGCCATGCAGTTGATGGTAAAGTCGCGACGCTTCAGATCGTCCTCCAGGGTACCATCTTCAACGATCGGCTTACGCGAATCGCGGCTGTAGGACTCCTTCCTTGCGCCCACGAACTCGATGTCAAGGTCGCCATACCGAATCTGGGCTGTGCCGAAATTGCCGAAGTAGTTGGCCTGGATTCCCGGACCCAGTAATGCAGCCACTTTTTTCGCCAATGCAATGCCGCTTCCTACACAGACAAAATCAATGTCTTTGGACGGTCGCCCCAGGACCAGGTCGCGTACATAACCCCCCACTACGTACACATCTACGCCTGACGCCTCCGCCGCCTTTGCGACGACCCGAAAAATCTCCTTGTCCAGATACTGTGTAAAGTCCATCCGCCAAATTTAGGCAGAGTGGAAGAAGGAATCTTAATCATTCTTCAAGAACGTCGGGCAGGGGATGAATTTCTCCTTCTTTTTTGTTTTCTGGCTTTCGATCACGTTGAGCTTGTACTTGAGGGCGACTTCGTGTGCGCCGCCCGCGACCGGCCCCAGGTCGGATACCGTAAGGTCGTAGCTGTAAGAAAGTTCAACCTTTTTCATCTGGAACCCGATGACAATGACCATTGCGTCCTGGCTGATGTTATCGCGGACGTTCTGCTTTATGGGTATGCCGCGATACCAGAGACCGACGACAACGGGTTCATAAAGGAAGTACGCCCCCAGGTCGAGTTGATCAAAAGGTCCTTGTTGCTTGTAAATGAACGAAGGGGCAATTGCAGCGACGCGTTCCTTCTTAAAAGGCCCGTGGTACAACGGTATTCGCACGCCGCCATGGAAGGTGAGTTTCATCGGGATTTCGGCCTCTTCACCAAGTAGGGACCGGTTGGGCCGGTTCAGGTGTTGTCCGACAAGACCAATCCAGAACGTCCGGCTATACGCCAGCAGGCCTCCGCCAAAATCGAAGTATTTGGAGTTCCCCAAACTTCCAACAACGGGGTCGTCCGTCGGCACGTTCCCGTCAGAGTCGAAGGCCAGCTGATCTCCAAATACGAGTTTGTTGTAATCGATACTCCTGAAACCAATGCCGAAATTGAGTCCGGTGGAGAGCATCACCTTCCGGTTGAAATTAACCTTGTACGAGTACTGGAAATTTACAACAGTGGACCGAAGGTTAGCTGACCCGGCACGGTCGGTGACCACCAGGAAGCCCAATCCGCTGTTCAGGTCGGAAAGGTTGTAGTCGTAACTAAGGGCATATGTGACGAACCCGCTGGCCACGTTAGGCCACTGGTTTCTGTGGTTGGCAATGAGGCGGTGGTCGGAAGCCGTTCCTGCAAACGCCGGATTCAGATACAACGGCGCAGCATAATACTGCGAGAATTCCGGGTCCTGCGCAAAAGCGGTCGCGCTCAGGGCCAACAAGACTATCGTGCTCCATCTTCTTTTCATCGCTAACGCAGCAGGTTGACATCCCCTATTCGTGTGACCGTCTCGCCATCGGCAAACTTTGCCTGTATCTTGTAGACGTACACATCCTGTTGACAAAGTTTTCCTTTATAGTACCCGTCCCATCCCTGGGATGGATCGCGTGTCTCAAACAACAGTTCGCCCCACCGGTTGAACACCATCAGCTGATACTCGGTGATGCCTTGCATGAGTGGCATGAACACGTCATTATGTCCACTAGTGTTTCCGGGACCGGAGAGGCTTGGCGTAAAGGCGTTCGGAATCAGCAACCGTCCTCCGTCGAGTACCTGTATCGCGGCGTCCATCTTGAGCGTGTCAGAGCACCCGAGGTCGTTGTACGCGATAAGCGATACGTCAAAGCTTCCCTTCCCTGCATCGTTGTAGGTATGCGACGGTTCGTATTCCGTTGACGTTGATCCATCTCCGAAGTCCCACAAATAGTGGGTGGCGCCAAAGCTCTGGTTATCTGTGTATAGTGTACCTCCGGGGACGTAGATCACACGGGGTTTCAGGCCGAACTGCGCGCTGGGCCTGGGGTACACTTCAATGATGGCATGCTTGGTGATCGTTACCGTTTCGCCCGAGGCGTTTGTAGCTGAAAGAGTCACGGAATAGACGCCGGGTTCGTTGTACGTGTAGGTCGGGTTTACAGCGCGCGACGTGCCCTGGTTTTCCCCGAATTCCCAATAGTACGTCGAAGGGTCAGCGTAGAGCGACGTATTCGTAAAGGTCACCGTGAGGGGCGCGCATCCTCGGTCGGGATTGTAGGTAAAGTCAAGTACCGGAGGTACAGGTTTGATAGTCACCGATTGTACATGCTGGGCCACACATGCGCCGTTCGATACGGTCAGCGTAATCACGTAGGTTCCTTCGGCGGAATACACGTGTTGTCCTATCGAAGGATTTGTAGACGTAGTACCATCGCCGAAGTCCCACAGATAATCCCAGGGTCCCAGGACGGCGTTCAGGCTCACCGTGTTATTGGGCCACGACTGTGTCAAAGGTGAGGGTGTAAAGAACGCGATGACGTCGGTTCGTTCCGGCACAGTAACCTGTCGTGTTGTTTTCGGACTTTGACAGTTCGCCAGGTTGCGCGTGACAAGCGTAACCTCAACATTCTGGTCGCCGGAAGTGAGCCGGTCGAAGTTATATTCAAGATAATCGGTGGCCCCCGTTGCTGCGGTCACGACCGTGCCGTTGACAGAGAGTACCCAGGCGTATTCGCTCAGGCCTTTCTGTTCCGCTTCAAAGCGCAGATGCATCGCCTCGCAGTCGAACAACAAGGTGTCGATCGCAAAGGATGAAGGCGGCAGCGGGCTGATTCGGATCAACCGCGTGGAGTCGCCGTAGCAGGCACTGGGAAGCGTAGCGCGCAGGGAAACACGGAAGTCCTTCATCGACTGTGTGGTATTTACAAACTCATACCGGAAAGCGGGCGTCGTCCCCGTGCTGATGACATCCAGCACGCCGTTGTTGTCGCTTACGGTCCAGGTATAGTCGGAGGGATTAAGCGCCTGCGTTTCTGCGTCGACGGCAAAATCCACTTCCTGAGGAGAGCAGTTGTCGTCAAACGGAGAATAGTTTACAGAGATAAAGCCTGACTTGGGACCCGGAAACACGGTGATTGATACGGGTGCAGAAACCGTTTCACAGTTGTTCACGCTGATGGCGCGCAACCGCACCTGGTAGGTCTTGTCCGTCGTACCGTGATTTGCAAGATACATCACATACTGATCCGTAAAGGCGGGGTCAGTCGGGCGCTGTACCGAGTCGACAACAAAGCCTCCACCATCGTCTATTTCCCAGATGTACCGGTCGACAGCCACGGGCTGGCTGGACGCCATATCGTTGCTAAGCGTAACACTCAGGACACTGCATCCGGCCGTCGTACTTGGTGTAAAGGATGCGAGGGGCGCAGCATCGACGACGACATCCTGGGCCAGGATGGCGCTGCAACCGCCTGCGCCCGCCGTTACGCGGAGCGCGACGGTATGAGTGCCTGCGGAAGAAAACGTATAGTCAAACGACTGCTGATTCAATAGCGTCGGTTCACCGTTGAAGGTGACGCCGTCATAGCTCATATCCCACTCCCAGGATACGATGGTTTCGCCTGCGAGGGGATTCAGCGTCGACGATTCAGAGAAACTTATCGCCTCGCCTTCACATACCCGGTTGAACGTAAATGCCGGCACAGGTTTCTCGAATACCCTGACCGTGACTTCATCTACCGACTCACAACTGGTCACGTTATCACGTATCCTCAGGCGAACGCGATAAATGCCTTTGTCGGTAAACACCCGGTCAAACGGTCCGAGCGCCGTACCCGAAAAACCGCCACCCGTCGGTGCTTCGAAAACCATGGTGTTGTTCTCATCATAAAACTCCCAGCGATACTGGGTTGTAGCCGTGGGCGTGCCAAAGGAGTCGTCGTGGAAACGAGCGTCAAAGGTCGTGAAGGGTGCGGCAGGCTCCTGGCAGAAGTCTGGCGTGATCGTGTTGTTCGCAAGGTCCGTTACCCTTATCCGCGCCGTCATCGAAGGCGAGATCGTGATCACGCGATCGACGACGGACTCGCAGTTCCCTGCGGCATTGCTATCGCGGACCTTAAGGCGTACCAGCTTCTGTCCCGACGTGTTGTACGCGAATGTGGGGTTGGTTTGCGTACTTGTTGCCAGCGGCGATCCGCTGCCGGTACTGTTGTTATAGAATTCCCAGGTATACCGAAAGCGAGCGCCGGAGATTGAGGGTGTTTCGTTGTCGAAATAGATGTCGTCGTCAATACAAAAGACCGTTTGCGGTAGTCCAGAGGCGTTGCCCGCGCGCGTGAGGAAGTCAGGCTGAGGCGCTGGCACGATCACGACCCGTCCGGTTGTGACCTGCGGGGGGTTGTCGCCGTTGGCCACATTGCCGCTCACGGGGTTGAAGGGGTTGCCGTCCGTGACGACATTGTCGTATGGGTTACATTGGTTCCAGTTCCTTAGTGTTACTTCGAACTCCTTGCCGATATCGGCCGGTGTTGTTACAGGGACGTCGATATTGAGGCTGACCTGGCCAGGCGACGTCACCGGGTAAATTGGGTTGCGACCCGGTGCCGGATCGTAGTACGGAAAGGATCCGGGGGTAGAGCCATTGACCCGCATGCCCGGAATCCGGTTCGCCGCGTTACCGGTACCGTAAATCCACTGGATCCATCGCGGTTCGTTGTTTTCCCTTGTGGCACGTGGAAAGCAGTTCCAATCGCTGTTGTCGACAAAGTTCAGGCTAGCGGCAAAACCCTGGCAGACACGAAACTCGCCGGGGTCCATCGAGATGACGTCGTTGGTCCAGACGATTACCTGGGTGACGACCGTACCAACTGACCCCCGGGGGTTACAAGCATTTTCCGCGTCTATGACCACATCGTAACCGCAAGTCACGGGCGAGTTCGGATACGTGTGTTGGATGACCACCCCTGTCGAGTTGAACTGGATGTATTCCTCCTCGGGGGTTCCGTCACCCCAATTGACGAAGTACTTGGTGCCGGGCACCGACTGCAGATAGAGCGTTTCCATCTGGACAGTAAAGGGCGCACAACCCCGGCTGCTCGTCAGGAACTGGAAGCCCGGTTCCATGATGCATGGCTGGGCGTTAACGTCAGTCAGGAAGAGCGACAGCAGGGATAGCGAAAGAAGAAAAAATATGCGTTTCGGGCCCATCTCAAACCTATTCCAGAAAACCCGACCAAAGCCACTATGCGACACCCATGAATGACGTCCTTAGTGAAAAGGGAACCGGCCCGGAAAGCGCGGAAACCGCTTGTTTCGATGAACGGGAGGTAATCAGAACGAGGCGTCCCAAACCGCCGCCGAATGGCCCTCAAAGAATGCTTTCAGCAGGGCCGTGCGCGCACAAATTGTCTTCAGAAATTTGTGTTAAAGTAATCCTTTAGGTTAGCTGCAATAAGACTGTCATTCCCATACGAAATTCAAGGGTTTACAAAAGCTGGGGATCAGTAGGGGTCCGGCCATGTAGCAGGTCCCGCTTGCATTGACACAAAGAGCGGTCGGGCGCGTTTTTTGGCGCAACGCCGCCATTAGCGACCTTTAAACTTTAAACTTTTAGCCTACCTTTGTGCCCGGCAAATGGGACCTATGGCATCAGCAAAGTATATTTTTGTAACTGGGGGTGTCACATCGTCGCTGGGAAAGGGGATTATCTCCGCTTCGCTAGGGAAGCTGTTGCAGGCGCGTGGATTCAGGGTTACCATCCAGAAATTTGACCCCTACATCAACATCGATCCGGGCACACTCAATCCGTATGAACATGGAGAGTGCTACGTGACCGACGACGGCGCCGAAACCGACCTCGACCTGGGACACTACGAACGTTTTCTGAACATCTGCACGTCCCAGGCCAACAACGTAACGACAGGCAGAATTTACAACAACGTCATCACCAAGGAGCGCAAGGGAGAATACCTCGGCAAGACGGTACAGGTGGTTCCGCACATCACGGATGAGATCAAGCGGAACATCTTTCTCCTGGGCGAAAGTGGTGAGTATGACTTCATTATCACGGAGATCGGCGGTTCCGTGGGTGACATCGAATCGCTGCCCTTCCTTGAAGCTGTGCGGCAGGTGCGATGGGACCTCGGTCCGAACAACGCCCTGGTAGTACATCTTACCCTTATCCCCTATCTCAAGGCGGCGAAGGAGTTGAAGACGAAGCCGACGCAGCACTCCGTTAAGCAACTCCTGGAGGCAGGAATCCAGCCCGACATTCTCGTCTGTCGGACAGAGCTGCCGCTGCCTATGGAGATCCGGAAAAAGCTGGCGCTGTTCTGCAACGTTCACCTCAATTCAGTTATAGAGGCCATTGACGCCGATTCCATATACGACGTGCCCCTCCTGATGAAGAAGGAGAAACTGGACGAACGCGTGCTGGTCAAACTCAAGGTTTCGTCGCGCAAAGATCCTGACCTGGACCAGTGGAAAGAATTCCTGGGAAGGGTCAAGAATCCTACGGAGGAGGTCAACATTGGACTCGTCGGCAAGTATGTTTCCCTTCCCGATGCTTACAAGTCGATCAACGAGGCATTTGTACACGCCGGCGCGGAAAACGACTGTAGGGTGAATGTGAAATGGATCTCATCGGAGGACATCAATCCGGAAACCAGCGAAAGCATACTGGCAGGACTTGATGGCGTTCTTGTTGCGCCGGGTTTCGGCGAAAGAGGCATGGAAGGCAAGATCGAAGCCATCCGATATGTACGGGAAGGAAAGATCCCGTTTTTCGGCGTATGCCTGGGTATGCAGTGTGCTGTTATCGAGTTTGCGCGTAATGTGCTGGAACTGGACGCCAGCTCGACGGAACTCGATCAGAACACCAAGCATCCGGTCATCGATCTCATGGAAGAGCAAAAGAAGGTTACCGAGAAGGGCGGAACAATGCGTCTGGGGGCCTATGCCTGCAAACTGAAGAAGGGCAGCAAGGCCTATCATATTTACGGAGAGACTACCATCCACGAGCGGCACCGTCACCGGTACGAGTTCAACAACAAGTATTTGGATGACATCGAGGCCGCGGGATTGAAGGCGGTGGGCGTAAATCCGGAATCGGGACTTGTAGAGGTCGTCGAGTTGAAGGACCATCCCTGGTTTATCGGCGTTCAGTTTCACCCGGAGCTGAAAAGCACGGTCCTTAATCCGCATCCGTTGTTTGTTAAATTCGTGGAGGCGGCCATCAACTACAAGAAATCACGAAACCTTAATGGGTAGAAAAAATACCAGAGCAGTATATACGTAATAAACCTTAGGCAGACGCCACTAATAGCGTGCGCACTGCCGCGGGATCGCATAAAGACAAAGAATGGATCGGAATTCAGCAATCGGCCTGACACTTATCGCAGTACTGCTTATTGCATACTTTTACCTGTTTTCACCTACGCCGGAGCCTCCTCAAACGGCGGAAACACCTGCACCAGGCCCAGTAAAAACCGATACGGTTGTCCGGCAGGAACCGGTTGCAGACAGTGTGCTGACTTCCCAGTATGGCGAGATCTCAACGTACATGCGCGGCACGCCGTCGATAACGCGTATTGAAACGGAAGATCTGAACATTGCCTTTAGCAGCCAGGGTGGCGTTATCCAGGAACTGGAACTCAGACATTACAAAACCTATTGGAAGCAACCCCTTTTCCTGATTCGCCCGAACACGACGTCGTTCGGTCTGACGACGACGCACAAGGGGCGGGAAATCGATTTGTATGACCTTTTCTATGATGTTCAACAGGAAAAGAAGGCCGATAGTACGGTGCTCACGTACACCGTTCGGCTAAATGATGGCTCATCGCTATCGCACCGGTACACGATTCCGGACCATGGATACCGGATTCGTCATGAACTCGTCAACGATGGGTCTGCTGACGCGATCACCGGTGATCAGCTTACGTTCCGCTGGGAGCATACGATGCTGCCCACGGAGAAAGACCTGGCGGATACACGAAACAATACCACAATAAATTACTACTCCGAAGGGGACGGTTTCGATAACCTCACCGCACGTTCCGACGACTCGGAAACGGTGTCGGAACCCTTGCAGTGGATCGCCATCAAACAAAAATACTTTTTGTCGTCACTCATCGCCGACAAGGCGTTTCACAATTCGGTGCTGTCCATCACCACCAATCCGGATGATACATCGACAGTCAAGAAGGCTTCAGTGCAACTTGGCATTCCGAAAGCAGACCTGGCAGCGGGCACAGCGGGGTTTACGTATTATCTCGGACCTAACGACTACCAGCTGATTGGTAAGGTAGCCGAAAAGTTTTCGCGCAACGTTTACCTGGGATTTGCGCCGGTGTATTGGGTGAACAAGTATGTCATCTTCCCCGTATTTCACTTCCTCACGCTGCACATCAGCAACTACGGGTTGATCATTATCGTACTGGTCATCTTGCTCAAGTTGGTCCTTGCGCCGCTTTCCTATCGGTCGTACCTGAGTATGGCGAAGATGAAGGTGCTCAAGCCTGAACTAGATGCCATCAAGGAAAAGCACGGCGATGACATGAGTAAGGTTCAGCAGGAGCAGCTCAAGTTGTACCAGCAGGTGGGTGTGAACCCTATTAGCGGCTGTATCCCTGTGCTTCTGCAGATGCCGATCCTGTTCGCGATGTTCTACCTGTTTCCCGCAAGCATAGAACTACGACAACAGCCTTTGCTTTGGGCTGAGGATCTTTCGACATACGATTCCGTGATCCGCTTTGGCTTCTCCATACCCATCATAGGAAGCCACATTAGTCTTTTTACGTTGTTGATGACCCTGTCGACCCTCATCTACACCTGGCAGAACAATCAGTTGTCGTCAGTACAAGGGCCGATGAAGTCGATGTCGTACATCATGCCTCTCGTGTTTTTCTTTGTACTCAACTCATTCTCTGCAGGCCTCACTTTTTACTATTTCATTTCTAACCTTGTCACCTTCGCGCAGCAGGCCATTATCCGCAGGTTCGTCAATGAAGAAAAGATCAAGGCGATCCTTGAAGAAAATCGGAAACGCAACCTCGGCGGCGGAAAGAAGTCGAAGTTCATGGCCAAACTCGAAGAGGCCATGAAAGCCAGCGAAGAAGCGCGGAAGGCGTCTGCCTCAAAGCCCACGGGAGGTAGTGCGAAGCCCACGAAAGGTGGAGCGAAACCGCAAGGGAAGAAAAAGGGGAAGAAGAAGTAGTGGGCAGTAGGCAATGGGCAGATTACAACCCCTCCAATTAGCACCGTAGGTGGCGATTTGCACGAACCAACTTCAACACTTCAACACTTGAGCACTTCAACACTTCAAATGTTGACGCTTTGTGGATAATACGTTCCACGATTGTTCCACGGCGGTAGGCTATTTCGGCTATATTTGTGCTGAATTTTCTGACGTAACCTGCAGGGATGGGAAAAATTATTGCGATTGCCAATCAAAAGGGCGGTGTGGGCAAGACTACTACCGCCATTAACCTGGCTGCAAGTCTGGCTGTTTTAGAGCGGAAGACGCTACTGGTGGACGCGGATCCGCAAGCCAACTCGTCGTCGGGGCTGGGTATCAACCCCAAAGAAGTCGAGGCCAGCATATACGAGTGCATGGTGGATGGAATTCAGTCGAAAGACGCCGTGGTACCCAACGCCGACATCAGGTATCTCGACATCATCCCCTCGCACATCGACCTGGTGGGCGCGGAAGTAGAAATGGTCTCGGTCTCACATCGCGAGGAAAAGATGCGCGAGGCACTGAACCAGGTGCGTAACGACTACGACTACATTATCATCGACTGCTCTCCTTCGCTGGGACTCATCACAATCAACGCGCTGACGGCGGCGGATTCCGTCATCATTCCCGTTCAATGCGAATACTTCGCCCTGGAAGGCCTGGGTAAGCTATTGAATACGATAAAGATCATCCAGACCCGACTCAATCCCAAGCTGGAAATCGAAGGGATACTGCTTACCTTGTACGACTCCCGCAC
>JAJJPK010000006.1:0-7595 GCA_032907565.1 Cyclobacteriaceae bacterium
GTTCCGCCTTCTCTTCAACACCTCGAGGGATGGCACGCTGACGAACACCGCCAGCGCGCGGTCGCCGAAATAACGCTTGAGGTTAAGTCCCCCTTTCACGTCCACATCGAAAACGACGTTCCTGCCCTCTTTCCAGATGCGTTCGATTTCCGACTTCAGGGTTCCGTAGAAATTGCCGGCGTAGACCTCTTCCCATTCAACGAACTCGTCGTTGTCGATCTTTTCTTTGAACTGTTCCGGGGTAAGGAAGTAATAATCCTTCCCGTCGATTTCGGTTCTTACCCGCTTGTCGCGGGTCGATGCCGAAATGGAGAATCCGAGATCGGGATTTTTCTCCAGCAGGTGCTTTACTATAGTTGTCTTTCCGGAACCGGAAGGAGCCGAAAAAATGATCGCCTTTCCTGCCATCAGCGGACCGTGCCGATCATTCGTTTGATGTTTTCAATGAGCTCAGCGGGAGCTTCGTGTTTACCGCACTTCGACTTCAGTAAATCCCGAATTGCCATTTCGAGGTGATAGGTCTTGTAGCACGGCATGCACGTTTCGAGATGTTTGTCGAAAAAATTTTTTCGTTCTTCTTCCGAAGCCTCTCCGTCGAGAATCAGGCGAAGCATTTCTAAACAATTGCCTTTTGCGGCGCGCATTTGCTCGCTTTGTTCTGGATGACTCATAGGTGGTCAGGCGTTTTTATAACCCATTTTCTTTGCGTACTCACTAAGTTTTTCCTTAAGCAGGTTCCTGGCCCGATGCAGCCTGCTGCGCACCGTACCAATTGGAATGTCGAGGATCTTAGCCATTTCGTCATACTTGAATCCTTCCAGGTCGCACAAGATAATCACGGTTCTGAAATCGACGTCAAGCGAATTCAAGGCATTCGAAATCTCATCCCCGATCATGTCCTGCAATGTTTCAACACGCAAATCGGGAGTGATCTGACGATCAACGTCTTCGGAATTGTAATAATTTTCTACCTCCTGGTAATCTACCTTAGAGGGTTCCTTACTCCGCTTCCGGTAGTCGTTGATGAAGCTGTTTTTCAAAATTCGAAACAGCCAGGCTTTTGCATTAGTTCCTTGCTGAAATGAATCAATAAACCGAAAGGCTTTCAGGTAGGTATCCTGAAGCAGGTCCTTTGCATCATCTTCATCCAGAGTAAGCCGATAGGCAAAGTTGTACATAGAATTAATGTGCGGCATGAACTCGTTCTCGAATATGCGCGCTCTCTCGCTATCGGTATACTGCTGCTTCGCCGTCTCTTCCATAAGTGGCAAAAATAGTCAAAAAAACGCTGAAACCGGTCTCCGCCGGAAGTTTTGTACGCTCTCAAAAAGGGTGCCTGCCTTAAAAAAACGAAAGGGGCGGAATCAACCACCCGCCCCTTTTTGTTTTTATCGTTTTGCCATAAGCCCAAAGGAACGGACCATATCGATGAATCCGGCCCGATATCGCTTTTCGTCGGCACCCCGTGCCCCTTCGGCCAGGGCCAGCACATCGTCATAGTCGAAGTCGCCCACGAACTCCGAGTCCCGCAGCAACATGCCGAAAGCGGCCACAGCTGCTGACCATCGGTAGTTATTTGACGTCGATTCTAACGACCTGTCGTCATCCCTAAGCGCATGGACAATAAGCTTGCTGGCCCCTCCTGTAGGCGCTTTGTAACGGAACTTAATCGTCATCAGTTCGCGCGAGCGGGCAGCGTCAGGATCCACCACTGTCTTTTGATACTTCAACTTATCAACAGGTGAAAACTTGCTTTTGGACCCTGCCGGTATGATCTCATACAACGCGGTCACTGTATGACCGGAGCCCAGGTCACCCGCATCTTTCCGATCGTCGTTGAAGTCCTCATCACGGAGCAACCGGTTCTCATATCCGATGAGACGATACGCTTTGACCTTTGCCGGATTAAACTCTACCTGTAGCTTAACATCCCGGGCAATGGTGAATAATGTTCCCCCAAATTCACTCACCAATACTTTTTGTGCTTCCTGGATGTTGTCGATGTACGCATAGTTGCCGTTGCCCTTATCGGCAAGGATTTCCATTTTCGAGTCCTTGTAGTTGCCCATACCAAATCCAAGTACCGAAAGATAAATACCTTCTTCACGCTGCTCTTCGACAAGACGTTCCATTGCCGCATTGCTTGACTCGCCGACATTGAAATCGCCATCAGTGGCTAAGACGATCCGGTTGTTGCCGCCTTCCTTAAAATTCTCTTTGGCGATCTGGTAGGCAAGCCGCAGACCTGCCCCTCCCGCAGTAGAGCCACCAGCTTCAAGGCGTTCCAGGGCGTCGAGGATCGTACGCTTTTCACTGCCCGGGGTAGCATTGAGCACCACACCTGCAGCGCCAGCGTACACGACAATGGCTACGCGATCCTGCTCACGCAACTGGTCTGTAAGCAGCCGGAACGACGCTTTCAGCAAGGGAAGTTTGTTAGGTGCATTCATCGAACCGGATACATCCAGCAGAAAGACCAGGTTCGACGGCGGAAGATGTTCCGTGGGAATGCGCTTGCCCTGAAGTCCGATGTGCATCAGCTTATGTTCCTCGTTCCACGGTGCCCGTGAAATCTCCGTGATAATTTCGAATGGGTGCTCACCCGCAGGTTGTGGATAGTCGTATTCGAAATAGTTGATCATCTCTTCGATCCGCACGGCGTCTTTTGGAGGACGTTGTCCATTGTTGATGAAACGTCGGATATTGCTGTATGATGCCGCATCTACGTCGATTGAAAAAGTAGACAAAGGTTTGCGAAGAGCGCTGTGAAAAATATTCTCATTTATCCCATCATACTCTTCTGTGTTCCACGGTCCCTGCTGTTCCATTTCGCGTCGGGAAGCACGTCGACCCACTATGCTGACCGCGCCAGCCAAGGCAGAGACCTTTTGTTCCACTGCGTACCCTGTCACAACCACCTCATTCAACATCGGGGCGTCAGTCATCATCTTGACATCGATTCGGTCGCTTGTGCGGATTGTGACCTCCTGTGCAACAAACCCTATATAAGTGAAGACGAGTTTGCCGCCTTCATTGGGGACAGATATCTGGTACATTCCAGCGCCGTCGCTCTGCGTGCTTCGCGATGTACCTTTTAGCACTACGGCAACGCCCGGCAGCGGATGACCGGTAGAAACGTCTGTTATAACTCCCGTTATCATCCGTTCCGGAGCCGGATGAAATGCCGCCATCACAAGAGCGAGCATTACCATCATAACAATCCTTGATTTCATAGTCTGAAGAATTTGGTTACCCCTGTGATGCGACGCACCTACCATTTCCATAAAAAAATCCCGACATGCCGTCCAAAACGCGCCAATGGATGTATTTTCTTAATTTTCGGGAATGCTTGCCTCCCGATCACATGATGAAATGTCGGATATCGAACTGGTCCGGCGTTACAAGGAATCCGGGAATATGGAAGTTCTCGGCGTCCTCTTCGGGAGGTATCTGACGCTGGTCTACGGGGTGTGCCTCAAGTACCTGAAAGACCGGGACGAAAGCCAGGACGCCGTAATGCAGGTGTTTGAGAAGCTGACTCAAACATTGCGTACCCATGAAGTGACGTGGTTTAAAAGCTGGCTTTACACGACCACGCGCAACCATTGCCTCATGCAACTCAGGGCCAGAAAAGGGCAGAATATCGAGATAACCGACACACTCGTTATGGAATCGGCGCTGTCTGAGCATCCAGAGGATGGACAGGAACTGGAGGAGAATCTTGTTAAATTGGAAAGATGCCTGGAGCGATTGAATCAGGAACAACAACAATGTGTTCGACTGTTCTTTCTGCAGCAGAAATCCTACCGGCAGATCAGCGAGGTTACGGGATTTGAATTCAACCAGGTGAAAAGTCACATTCAAAACGGAAAGCGGAACCTGAAAAATTGCCTCGAGCAAAATGAGTGATCACAGGGACGATATTGAACGCTATCTGCGAGGCGATATGACGCCCGACGAGATGCACGCCCTGGAAAAGAAGGCGCTGGAAGATCCTTTCCTGGCCGACGCGCTGGAGGGTGGGTCTGCCATTTCGCCTGCGCAATTTTCCTCCGATGTAAAAGCACTCAAGCAAAGGGTTTCCGAAAAAACCAAAACGTCAGGAGGCATACGATGGTACTATCAGGCGGCGGCAGCCGTGCTGGTGGTCGGCGTTTCGGCTGCGATGATTTTCTATTTGTCCAGCCGGGAAGGAGTGAATACCCCGATCGCCCTCAACGCGCCCTCTCAATCCGAATTGCAGCAACAGCCTCCGGCTGCGGATACTACGTTATCCCAACCAGCTCCTGCCGATGACGAACAAGAGCCTTACGATACCCGTGCGGAAGCTCCAGGAGTTGCACGGGATGAGGCGCCGCAAATCTCTGCGAACAGTGAACGCGATGTGCCGGGTGAAGAGCAAGTCATCCTGAAACGGACCCAGGAAGAAGAAATCGCTCCCCTGGAAGCGGAAGACCCATCTGCTGAACCGGCCTTGGCGCAAACACAGGAGACAGCACCTGGCGCAGTAAAGATTGAACCTCCGCAAGGTGCGCGTTCTCTTCGTGCACGTGCAGAGACTGATGGCCGAACCGCGGAAGGCCGAATCGTAAAGGGCCGCGTCACTGATGCAGAAGATGGCATGCCCCTTCCAGGAGTGAACGTTATGGTAAGTGGCGCTCCTGCTGGTACAGTTACTGACCTCAATGGCTATTACGAGATCAGTGTCTCCCCGACGGCGCAAGCTCTTGTTTTTTCATTTGTTGGCCTCAACTCCGTCGAGGCTGCCGTGCCCGGGGGTGAAGCGGACACCGCTACTCTGGATGTCAAGATGGGGCCCGACATTTCGGCGCTAAGTGAAGTGGTTGTCGTCGGTTACGGCGAAGAAACCGAACGCGGGTTTGAAGAGATAAAGTGGGAACCCGCCGAGCCCGAGGGTGGGAAAAGGGCCTTCCGGCGCTACCTCGAAACGAATATGAAATATCCGCGCGTTGCCCTGGAAAACAACATCGAAGGCAGGGTTACTGTACAGTTTACCATCGAGCCTACCGGCGACCTCACCGATTTTCGGGTGGTCCGGGGCTTGGGATATGGATGTGACGAGGAGGTAATTCGCCTGATTCGCGAAGGCCCACGCTGGAAACCCACCAAACGCAACGACCAGCCTGTAAGGGGGAAAGGCAAAGTGAAATTGAAATTCGCTTTACCTGAGGGAAAGAAATAAGGAAAAAGTTAGCGCGCCACCAATAGCCGTATTGTTATGCGGCGTTTTTCCGACTGGAGCGTCATACTGTACATTCCGTCCGCGAGGTGGTCCACCGGCACGGCAAGCGTGTTCTGTCCTGCAACCAATGTGCGCGACACGCGTGTCAATTCTCTCGAGAGCATGTCGACTATAGAAATCGTGACACCTTGCGGCCATTCCGACGGCACTTTCACGTTAACGGTATGCACTCCCTTTGTCACCGGGTTGGGCACAGCTGCCGTTTTGTAAAGGTGGTCACCGTCAACTCCGACTACAACGGAAAACACAGCCGTGAGGGTCGTGTCGTCCGGAGGCGTTTGCAAAACCTGGAATGCCTCTCCACCGTGTGTCCAATGGTCGAACTCATAAGTGGTTTCGCCTATTGTCTGCGGGGTAACTACATCAAGGGTTCGTTTCAGTCCTTCCACGCTAAGCACGGATACCGGCGTGTCAAACACCTCGCCGTCCAGCACCAACTGAAGACCGGCTGGCATTGTCCCCAGGTGCAGGGTTGACGTACGGGGCACGATGCTTACCGTGTCGTGGTGCTCCAGCCCGTCTGTATCCGAAACTGTCAGTACGATGCGGTACCATACATCCGTTGCGGCTTCCCCATCGTCCGGCACCACGAACGAACCTTCCCGCACGCCTGCAGTTGTCAATACGGCATCTGTGTTCGTCCCGTGGTGAAACGTTACGTTCCATTCAAAGACATCGGCGGGCAGTTCGCCATCTTCCTCATCCGTTCCCGTTCCTGAGAACGATATCGTTTCGCCTGCGGCGTAGCTGCTCCCTGTCACCGGTGCCGTAATGCTGGCCATCGGTAAGTCGTTCAATACGGCAACCTCCAGTTTTGCACCGGTTCCTTCTGCCGATCCCAATAGATTGCTCACTACAACTTTGTATGTGCCGGCATCTTCCGGTTGGACATCCTCCAGAACAAGCACAGGATCCGTGGCATTGGCAATGAGAGCGTCATCCTTGTACCAGGCATACTGCAATGGCGCCGACCCGAGGGCTTTTACCTCGAATATCGCATCGTCGCCTTCCGTCACAGATGCGGAGACGGCATCATGTGTTATAAAAGGCGGGGTGGATTGCTGGTAGATAATCTTGTATAACGCTTTGTCAGGCCGGCTCAAGTAGTAGAGGTTTCCATCCGGACCCGTTGTGAGGCCCAGACAAAAGTTACCCAGATTGGTGGCGAACGGTTGAGCCTGGGGAGTCTGTTGATTGGGATCCATAAAGTTGATCCAACCGTTGCAGTAGTCTTGGTAAAAGTACTTTCCGTAGTAGGTACCGGGATAATCGGTAGTCGTGGGACTAAAAAACGTCCCTCCCGTTACGGCGCATCCCTTGCCATCTCCGCTTCCATGACTATAAACCAGCAAGGGCGGTGAAGTGCCCGGGCCGTCAGGCATGCCCTCCTCCACCGGCCATCCAAAATTTTGTCCTGCCGTTGTAGCATCGTTTATTTCCTCCCACGTGTTTTGGCCCACATCATTCACTATGATCCGTCCGCTTTCCGGGTGGATGGCAAAGGTGTACGGATTTCGCAGCCCGTATGCCCATACGCGCTGCCTCTGCGCACTACCTTCAGCAAACGGATTGCCTTCCGGCACGCTGCCGTCGGCGTTTATTCTCAAAAATTTGCCATGGTAGGTATCCAGGTTCTGGGCGTTATCCCCGCGTGCATTTTCTCCCACGGCCACATACAACTTTCCGTCCAATCCAAAGTGCATAGCCCCGCCGTTATGGTTTGTAGCGGTTGAGAGATTGTCAAGACGGAGCACCAGGATTTCGCTGCCGGGTGCCGCCACGTCGCCATCTGTTGTGAAGCGACTGATACGGTTGTGCAAGGGTGCTGAAGCTACCGTGTAATAAACATACACGTAGCCGTTGTTCTCAAAATTGGGGTCGATTGCAATTCCGAGGAGTCCCCGTTCACCGGTGGCCGACACAGCGACTTGGAGAAACGGTTCGGTGAGCACTGCGCCGTCTTTGATTACCCGGACTGCGCCTGTTTGTTCACAGACAAAAATGCGTCCGTCGGGCAAAAACGCAAGGGCTGTCGGTGAGTTTATGTTGCCCCCCACCAGCACGCGGCCAAAGCCGGCCGGAAAATTCTGAGCGCCGGAGACGAGGGTGCAAAAGAGGATCAGGATCACCCCGGCAAATCGACACAAATACATCCCGCTGGCCATAGACGTTTCCTGATCTATACCAGAATTTACGAGAAAAAGATGGCAAGGCAATGCGGAAATTCAGCGGATGCCGACATCCAAAGGGGTGGTCATTCCTGCAAATGAATGATTTTGTGGGATGTACTGGGTTCGAACCAGTGACCTCTTGCCTGTCAAGCAAGCGCTCT
>JAJJPK010000007.1:0-31157 GCA_032907565.1 Cyclobacteriaceae bacterium
GTTGTATCCGCCGCACGCTGTTCCTCGCCTTCGTTAAACCAACGCCCGGCGATCAGGTTGAGCTTGTAGGTATCGAGATAATGGTAGTCCACCGTCTTGATGCCGACCCGCCGCGAGGATGAAGGCCCTTCCTGTGGCAGGTAATAGCCCGTGCCGATGTTGCTGCCCGCTGTGGGAGCCCCTATAGCAAACGATACGTTACGAATGTTGCTGTTCGACTGAAGCCGCGTCCTGAATTCGTCCAACAAGTGATCGTCGTTTGCCGGCAATGGAACATTTACGACGGCATCGCGGCTAAATCCGAGTGGCCTCGTTGTGAAGTAGTTCATTTGATCGGAAACTATCAGGGTGCCGATGATCATAACCTGCGCAATGAAGAACTGCAGCACGACCAACAAGCGCCGCACAAAGGATCCTCCCCCCTGTGTTGTGATCTTGTTCTTGAGTACGGCCGCCGGATCGAATCCGGAGAGAATCACCGCCGGATAAAATCCCGAGAACAACGTTGCCGCCCCGATGAGTAATATCAAAAACACCAGGAGCGCCGGACTGGAAAAAAGATCCAGGTAAATTTCCTTTTCAACAAATCCCCTCAGCCAGGGCAACAACCATTCCGCCAGTCCCAAAGAGATCACTACCGCGATCACTGTCAGGAGAAACGTTTCGCTGAGAAAGTACGCGGCAAGTTGGCTGCGCTTTGCGCCGAGCGTCTTCCTGATACCGATTTCCCGCGATTTTCTGACGGCCAGCGCCGTGGCAAGGTTGATGTAATTGATACAGGCGATGATGAGGATAAAGACACCGAGGACGCCCATAATCACGAGCTGGGTGAGGTCGACGTTACCTGAGTCAGACGGTGTCCCTGCATATCGCGTGTCGAAATGAACATCCCTAAGGGGTTGAAGCCGGTAGTTCTGTCGGGCACGCTCTTCCTCGTTATAATATTTGTCCACAAATTCCGGAAACCGCTCGTTGATGCTCTCGGGAGAGACGCCCTCGGGTAACACCATATAGCTGTATCCCGACGAAGTCAGTCCCCACGACGAAACAGGCCAGCCAAAGAACGCCTCGGTGAAGCTTGGCATGGAAACGATCATAGAATACTGTATGTGAGAAGATGCCGGGGGATCCTTAACAATGCCGACAACTTCGAGGTCGAGCTTATTGCTCATGCGCAAACGACCGCCGGTTTCAAGTCCGATCTTCTCCGCTGTCGATTCGGAGAGGAACACCTTGTTGGGTTCACCCAGGTCTACACGTGGATTACCGGAAACCACCTCAAAATCAAACACCCTAAAGAAGAGGGTGTCGGCAAATAGTATGTTTTCGAGTTCATGCTTCTCCGAACCTACCTTCACGAATCCCTCACCCTGAAAATGCAGCTGGGTGGCGAGTGGCACGTCGGGAAAATCGTTTCGAAACGCCTGCGCAAAAGGATATGGCGTGGCGGCATCATACTCAATGCCTGAGGCACTTTCTACGTCGCGAACGACGCGGTAGATGCGGTCGTATTGGCTGTGGAACCTGTCGAACTTGACCTCGTAGGTGATCAGCAAAAATATGATGATGCATGCGGTTAGCCCGATCGACAGTCCCAGGATGTTGATCAGGCTGTAATTCTTGTTCCGAACAAAATTTCGGAAGGCTACGGTGAGGTAATTTCGGATCATAGTGCTTTGCGTACGCCAAATCGCATGCCACGAAGGTAATAGGGTGTTTATCAGGTTGTTATATACCCTATCGGCTTGTCTCGAGACCCATAAGTGTATCACAATCATTACACTCATGTGTTTGATTTCGTTACAGTTTGGTAGCTTTGGCCTGATGGATCAATCCAAAATACTGATAATAGACGACGATCGGGACGTCCTGGAAAGTGCCCGGATGTTCCTGAAGCAGCAGTTTGCCACGGTGCGGATCGAGAGTGAGCCGACGCGAATACCTCAGCTCCTGTCGGAACAGGAGTACGACGTGATCTTACTGGACATGAACTTCAGCAAGGGTGTTAACGACGGGGAAGAAGGGTTTTACTGGCTTGATCAGATCCTGAAGCTGGACCCACAGGCCGTTGTCATCCTGATCACCGCCTATGGTGAAGTCGACACCGCGGTAAAGGCAATGAAAATGGGGGCCACAGATTTCATTCTGAAACCGTGGAAGAATCAAAAGTTGCTGGGAACGATCCTGGCTTCCCTTCAACTGCGGCGTTCGAAAAAAGAGGTGGAGAAGTTGCAAGTGACGCAGGCCACCTTGCGAAACGACATCGACGTCAACTACACCGACTTTATCGGGCAATCGCCAGCGATACAACGCATCCACGATATGATCGACCGCGTCGCTGCCACCGATGCGGATGTGCTGATCCTGGGAGAAAACGGCACGGGTAAAGAGCTGGTGGCGCGCGCATTACACCGCAAGTCCAACCGCAGACACAATGTCTTCATCAGCGTCGACATCGGGGCCATAGCCGAGACGCTGTTTGAGAGCGAACTCTTCGGTCATGTCAAAGGCGCATTCACGGATGCAAAGCAGGATAAGCCGGGGCGTTTCGAAATTGCGTCTGGCGGCACCATCTTTCTTGACGAAATAGGAAACCTCTCTCCTCCCCTTCAGGCCAAGCTGCTGACCGTCCTCCAGCAAAGGACGGTTCAACGTGTAGGATCAAACCGGTCCATTCCTATTGACGTGCGGCTTATCAGCGCCACGAACATGCCGCTTCATGAAATGGTCGTGGAAAAGAAATTCCGTCAAGACCTCCTCTACCGCATCAATACCGTGGAGATCCGGATGCCGGCGCTGCGGGAGCGAATAGAAGACCTTCCTCTCCTGACGGAACACTTCCTGCGTCTATACGGAAAAAAATACAAGCGTTCCGGCATGAAGATCGACAAATCGGTAATGACCCGCTTGATGAAATACCACTGGCCCGGCAATATCAGGGAACTTCAGCATACCATCGAACGCGCCGTGATTCTCAGCGACAACGATGTGATCCGTTCGGCCGAGTTGCTGATTGGATCACCCGCAGTAAAGCCCAGGACCGAAAAGCCCGTAACCCTGGAGGAAATGGAGAAGCAATTCATCTTACAGTCCCTCGACGAAAACAATGGCAACGTCAGCCACACCGCCCGCGTATTGGGCATGACCCGCACGGCGTTGTATAGGAGGATGAGGAAGCATGGGATATAATAGTGTTGAAGTGTTGGAGTGTTGAAGTGTTGAAGTTGGTTACAGCAAAATTCACGCTTGCGTTCTTGTTTCTGGCGTTTTGAGTTATATTTCAAGTCTTAATCGGAGGACAACTTCTGCACTCCAACACTTCAACACTCCAACACTTTTATGCGTCGCTTCTCCCTCCTCGTCCTTCTCCGCGTGTTGTTGTTGGTGGCGACTACGTTGACCTTCGCCTTCATCTTCGGCGATGAGCGCCTCCTTTTCAATCACATCATCCTGGGGGCGATTATTCTGTTTCAGGTTTGGGAGATGATCCATTTTGTCGGTCGTACCAACAGGGAGCTCGCGCGACTTTTCAACGCCGTGCGGCACCAGGATTTTTCCGTCACATTCCAGCAAGGTCTTTCGGGATCTTCCTTTAAGGAATTGGAAAACAGCATGAATGAAATTGTCAAGGCGTACAAGACCGTCAAGATCCAACGGGAAGCGCAGTTTCATTTGTTGCAGTCACTCGTCAGCCAGATACAGGTGGGCATTATGGTCGTTGGCGCAGCAGATGAAATCACGGTATTCAATCCCACGGCGGAAACGCTCCTTGGTATCAAGGGAACGCGAAACTGGCGTCTCTTAAAGCAACTCAATCCCGGGTTCACCCGGTCAGTTGACGAACTCGGGGGAAATGGCCGAAAGTTGACGGAACTAAAAGACGGCGGACACACCCGCATCGTATCGCTCGATGTCCGCACCTTCCAGCTCATGGAGCGTCCCTGCACGCTCATCACGTTCCAGGATATTAACCGTGAAATAGAACAAAAGGAAATAGAAGCGTGGCATAGACTGATCAGAATTCTCACCCACGAGATCATGAATTCCGTGACACCGATCGCGTCTCTTACGGAAACTATGCAGGGTCTGCTCACAACACCTGACGGCACTCAACGGCAGGCAGGCGACATCGGCGAAGAGACCGTTGCTGACATCCGTTTCTCCCTCGAGACAATCCAGAAACGAAGCGAGGGTCTGCTGAAATTCGTAGATACGTACCGGAAGCTTACGCGTGTTCCCAAACCGATGCCCGAACGCGTGAATCTCAACGATCTGTTCTCCTCCGTCGAGCGGCTGATGTCCGACACCCTTTCCAAAAGGGGTATATAACACTGGAATTCAAAACAGAGCCCGGCCTGAGTCCCGTTCTTCTCGACCGTGCCCTCATCGAGCAGGTGCTGATCAACCTGATCACAAATAGTATGTACGCGCTGGAAGGTCGACCTTCTCCCTTCATACACCTGTCGGCCTACACAACCGGCGGATCCCTGACGATTGAAGTACACGACAATGGCAAGGGTATACCCGCAAAGGAACTCAACGAGATTTTCGTTCCCTTCTTTTCCACGAGGAAGGACGGCTCGGGCATAGGACTAAGCCTCTCCAAACAGATCGTGAGTCTTCACGGCGGTACAATTAAAGTAAGCTCGCAGGAGGGCAAAGGCACAAGCTTTTATTTGAGATTTGGAGACGTTGGCAGAAGTTAATTTCCAGTCGACTTACTACTCCCGGTGTCCGGTCTCGCCTTTCTCGCTATGTCAATGTCATTTTGCACTTCCTTCCTGACAAGCGCCCAATGAAAGAGATTGTCGTCGTTCCGATCGTGGCTGCTGCCGTTATAGTGTGTCAATGGCATATCCTTGTAAATCGGCCGTGTGATCGAAATGACTTCATCCCAGTACTTTAAGGCTTCCTGGAGGTGCGCAATGGCTTTCCTTTTCAAATCTTCTCCTCCTTTGATCCGATACGTCTGAAGATAAATGGCGCCCTCTAACTTCGAGGCGAGGTGGAGTCCAAGGTTCGCCCACGCCTTTACGTCGGCCACTTCATATCGCAGGGAAAGGTTCTTGCTGAGGTCCTTGTTCTTCACGAGGTCGAGTGCTTTGCGACAATCCTTCCTCAACAGCTCAATCAGTTTTGGCGGTGTCATGGCTTCCTGCTTAAATGGAGCCCCGCCTGAAGTGGTCGCCGCGACGTAATCCTTAACAGAGACGTAATCAGGATCGAGGGTCTTCTGGTTGATCAGGTTATCGACGGAAATATACTGTGTCTTGTCTCCAACCAGTGCCAAAAATCCTTCACCATATAGCGTATGGTCCCATCGGGTATCGTAGAGTGAGTTAAGGCGCAACTGTGTCGAGGAAGCCAGGGAAAAAGCCTGCAACATGTCCTTCCCGGCTGCGCCGTATCGGCGGTCGAACTCCGCCTGAAAAATTTCATCGGGCGTCTGAGGATTATATAAGAGTCTTCCCCACAGCTTGTAAAACAGCCATTGCCGTTGAAAGGCATAGGTCCAGTCGACCGGGCCATCAAGTGCTGTGAAATAGTCCTTAGCCGGAATGTATGTTTCGGATCCGATAAAGTAACCGCCGACGTAGGACTGGCTGTTTTGCGCGATATGAGCACGGATAAAATCGGGGACGCCCCACCGCAAGGCAAAAAAATCTTCGTTGCGCGCCGTGTACGTGATCTTATAGCCCTCGGGTTCAGGATTGTAAAACGTGTCGAACATTTCTCCACCATGCACCTTCACCAGTTTGGGTGTAGAGTGCGCGTGCGACCAGTTGTATTTCAGGTCCGCCCAGATGGGGCTCTCGATAAAATCCAGCTTTGCCTCACGCTCGATGGCCCGGCGTGTCAGCTGTTCAAGTTCGACACTGGTTGCTCCCAGAGAGGCTGTCGTACTGGAGAACGGTATACGATGCACCAACTTCACCTTCCGTCCGGAAAGTCGCATTCCTTCTATGTAGGTTGAAAACATCCAGTCTTCGCGCTGCTGAGGCGTCATCCCAGCCATCCCCTCACCAAGCGTAAGGCCTAATCCAGTAAGCGTGGGGTACTCCTGTAACAATTGGGTTATGCACTCACGGGTATACCGTTTGACAATCTCCGACGAATCTCCCTCGACATAGTAATGCGGGTAAAAATTCCGTTTAGCGACACCATGCGCTTCAGCGAATTCCTTGCTTACGAAAATATTGAAGGGGATAACGTACGTGTCGATGGCGCGCTCATCCGCCATGCGCAGAATTTCCCGGTGAAGGTCCTGCCATTCTCTCATTTCCGCTTCGTCGAACGGGCTTGCCTCGGGAAAGTTCTTCGGCCTTATCATGTAGACAAAAGGATGAAGGTTCCACAGTGTCAGCGCGTTGAATCGGTTTTCAGCCATCATATCCAGGAATGCTTCCCAGTACCGTTTGTCGCGGGCCGTCTCAAAATGCTGATCGAGCGAGGAGCTCGGCCGATACGTGTACCAGGGCGTATTGTGCTTGATGGCACGAAGCGCATAGCGGGGCTCTTCCTTTCGACCGACGACATCCCGGAGCGCAGTGCCATTGCGCACTTCCTCGGCCAGAGAAAGACAACCGTAAATCAGCCCCCTGTTGTCGCCTCCCTTCACTGTGATAACCTTCCCTTCCGGGATGATCGCAAACGCCGCGTCAGGCAGCGCTTCGTCAATGGCCATGTTGATAAGGACATCATAGCCCTTACGGTCTTCCATTACGGTATGCTTCCGCTCACGAAGCGATTGTGCAAGCATCCTGGCCGCATAGGTCTCCTGCGGAACGGATTTGTTGTAGAGCAAATAAACATTTTGACCGAAGCCCTGGTATGACAGCAACAGGAACCAGAGAAGCGCGGCTAGCTTGCGATTCATTCCTTTTGTTTCAAGATGTGAAAGGTATTGATCCTCTGCGATCGCAACATTTTTACGTGGATAAACTTCACAAACGAGACCCGATCAATGTAGACGGTTAGGCCCGAAAATGCAAGGGTGGCAAGGTCGTGCGGCGCGTATTTTTTGTATCTTCCAACCATCAACCAGAGACAGACAGCATGCTGAAATGGGTCAGGAAGATATTGCTCGCTCTACTCATTTTAGTTGCCTCTTTCGTTGTTATCATTGTCGTATTTGCAGGGCGTATCGCGGAATGGACGCTGGAGCGTTACGATGAGGAGTGGACGGGTCGGAGAATAGAAGTTGATAAGATACGCGTCAATCTTTTTACAGGAACCGTCAGGATCGATGGACTGACGGCATTCGAATACGCAAGGCCGGATACATTTTTCCACATTGCCAGCGCCTTCGCGAACCTTGAACTCACACATTTCCTGGGCGGAGATTATGACGTTACGGAAATAACTGTCACAAAGCCCCGCATACTTGTTGACCAGGACGGCAACAGCTTCAACTTCGACGATCTCATAGAACGCTTTGGCGCAAGTGACGATACCACAGCTGTTTCCCCGGCCGCCGGCGAGCCTGTGCGTTATCGCCTCGAGAATCTTCGAATCGACAGTGCAACCATTCACTATCGCGAGAAATCGGTCGGCGCGGAGGTCGTTTTCAATCCCCTGACAGCGCGATGCCCGCTGATTGCCTGGAACGATCCCAATCACCACTACGAGTTGGAAGCGGGCCTGGCCCCGACAACTTCGGGGCAGGCTTCCGGGGGCACGATCGGTCTGGTCTTCGATCTCAACCTGGATTCATTGGAGTATCGTCTCGCATCTAACCTGTCGGATGTGCAGATATCCCCTTTCGCCCCTTATGCCCGCGACGTCATAGACATCAGCTTGCTTGAGGGACTTCTTTCGATGCAGTTCAATCTGGCGGGAAACTTCAATTCGCCATCAGAAGTCGCGCTGAGTGGAAAGCAGCAGTTGCGTACCTTTCGCCTGACTGACCCGGAACAGGATACATTGTTCTCCCTGTCGTCTTTCTCGATAGCCGTCGACTCCTTGAATACGTCCAGTGCCATTTATGACTTCGGAGCTTTCGAACTGGACGGCCCTTATTTGGCTTTCGAACTGTATCCCGACGGAGATAACTTTACGCGACTGCTACGGGATACAACAACCACTACCTCCTCCGATTCGGTAGCGTCAGAGATTGATTACAGCAACCCGTTCCGCTTGCTTGTCTCGTACGCAAACGACATCATAGAAGAATACGTGATGCAAAATTATTCGGTAGACAGCGTGGTGGTTACCAACGGGACGGTCGTGTACAAAGACTACACACTCGAAGATCCGTTTTATTTCAGACTGGATAGCCTGCATCTGAGTTCAGGTGCGTTGAACTCGCAAAATTCCGACCTCAACTTCATTGCCCGGTCCCGGGTAAACAACACCGGCATACTTGATGCAGCGCTGAGTTTCGACCCGCACAACCTGGAAAATGTGGAGATGGTGTATGGTATACGCGATGTGAGAATCTCCTCATTTACTCCTTACTCCAACTATTATGTAGCCCATCCTTTTCAGGACGGCTTGATCTACTACAACAGCGAAACCAAAGTGCTCAACAGGATTATCGACAGCAAGAACAAGCTTGAGATCAGGCGAATCGACGTCGGAAAAAAGATCGGTCGGAAGCCGGTGTACAACCTGCCCTTACGGTTGGCCGTGGCAATCCTCAGGGACGTCAACGGCAATATCAACATGGAGATACCCGTGTCAGGCGACCTGAATGATCCGGAATACAAACTCGGAAAAGTGATCTGGGGAATCATAGAGAATCTGCTCGTCAAGGCGGCCACATCACCTTATCGTTTGCTCGCACAGGCAATCAACGCTGATGAAAACGATCTGAAGGCCATCAGCTTCGATTACCTTTCCGATTCGCTAACGAACCGCCAGCGGCGGAACCTGTCCATGCTCGGTAGAGTGTTAAAGGTCAAGCCCGAACTCCGCATTAACCTGCACTATCTTCCTGGAAACACGGACGAACTCAGCCTTCTTGCGGCTTTCGAGGCCAAGAAGCGATACATCTTGAAGATCGACACGCTTAGGGAGGAAGAACCTAATGCAGCACAATTGAAGGAAATCGAAGCGTTATCTATCAACGACAGCGCCTTCGTCAGCTACCTCAACCGTCGCCTGTTGTTTGAAGGGTCGCTTTCGCCCATAGAAAAATGCATGCGATATGTGGGCAGGCGTCGCCTGCAAAACCGGATGGCAGCCATTATCGACAATCGAAAAAGGCTCATCACCGATTACCTCATCACTGAACAGCAACTTCCAGCCGAGGCGTTTGCGTTCGTCGACGAACCCGACCGCACAAGCGACGGGTTGCCGATGTTTGAAGTGACGTTTGATGTTTATGAGCCCTAAATCGGCCTCCGCCCTGCTTTAGGGTTAGTGTTGAAGTCAGGTGTTGAATGTAGTGTCGTGTAACTTGAACGCGTTGGTGTCAATCGCAGTATAGATTTTTTCGCTCATTGCCATAAAAGAGCGGAGACGCGTGCGTTCAGGTTACACGATACACAGTTCAACCCCTTACAAATCGGTAATCTTCTTGAACTTCGGTGCGAAGAGGTGCATTACCACCCACGCTACGAGGTAGGCAATTCCGCAAACGATGAAGAGAATACTGTATCCCTTCTCCAATTGCCCGAGCTGTGTGAAGTGCTTGAGCAGGAGTCCGGCTGCCCAGGCGATCAGAATTCCACCAAATGCGCCTGCCATGCCTCCAATGCCAGTCACTGACGCTACGGCCTTTTTGGGAAACATATCAGAAACGGTAGTGAAGATGTTAGCCGACCACGCCTGGTGTGCTGCAGTAGCGATGGAGATCGTGCCGACCGCGAGCCATGTATTTATTTCACCAAGTGTAGAAGCAAACAACACGCACAAAGGGAACAAGGCGTAGATGAACATAGCCGTCTTCCTTGCCCTGTTGGCATCCATTCCACCGTTGATGAATTTCTTGGGAAGCCATCCTCCAAAAATGCTTCCTACGGTTGAGACGATGTACACTACCGCCACAGCCACCGGCCATTCGATCACCATGTGTTGCTGCCCTTCGGCGATGTGTCGTGCATTCTCGCCTTCCAGAAACGCCGGCAGCCAAAAGAGAAAGAACCACCAGATCGGGTCAGTGAGGAATTTTCCAAAAAAGAACGCCCAGGTCTGTCGATATCCCAGCAACCGGAACCAGGAGACCTTTTCTGTCGATGCCGCCTCTGCAGCAACTTCATCCTTATCGCTATGGATGTAGTCGTATTCGGCCTGAGTGAGCTTGTTCTCAGCGAGTTTCTCCCCGGGGCTCTTATACGAGTTGAACCAGAAGATCAACCAGATCAAACCTATGGCGCCGGTGAGAATGAAGGCCCATTCCCACCCCATCGATGCGGCAATGTAGGGTACGGTCAGGGGTGCGACAATTGCGCCAATGTTGGTTCCCGAGTTGTAAATTCCAGTAGCAAGAGCTCGCTCTTTCTTGGGAAACCAGATGGCGATGGTTTTGTTAGCGGCAGGAAAGTTCACCGCTTCTGTCACACCCAATGCAGCCCGCCAGAAACCAAATCCAAACGTACTACGGGCAAAGGCGTGACCAATAGCGGCAAGGCTCCAGCCAAACAGTGCGATCCCATAGCCTTTCTTCGTCCCCAGTTTGTCGATGAGGCGCCCTACCCCCAGCATGCCCAATGCATACGCGATCTGGAATGCCATCACAACATAGGAGTAATACAACTCCTGGTTGGCTTCATCCTCCCCGAACATGCCGATATCCGACAGTGTCGTTTTCAGGAGGCCCAGCACATTGCGGTCCAGGTAGTTGATGGTAGTCGCGAAGAATACCAGGGCACAGATGCGCCACCGGTATTTTCCGATCTGCTCATTGAGTTTTTCCACGGTCGGTTGGTTTAGGGTTTAACATGAATGCGGGGCAGATCGCGTCAATTCCTGATCTGCTGTATGATGTCCAACGTCTCTTTGACCTTCTGCTGCAACAGTGACCAGTTCTTATTCGCGATGATATCCTTTGTAAACAATTGTGAGCCCATACCAACGCACATGACGCCTGCGTTGAACCATGCCTTGAGGTTTTGTTCCGTGGGTTCGACGCCACCGGTAGGCATGATCTGAAGTCCGGGTACGACGGGCATGATTGCCGAAACAAAACCGGGTCCTAATACGGAACCCGGAAAGACCTTGATAACGGCAGCGCCCAGGTCCCGTGCATTGACGATTTCTGTTAACGTAGCACATCCGGGCATCCAGGCGATATCGTGCGCCTTGCATACCGTTGCCATCTCAGGTCGGAGTATCGGCGAAACGATAAAGTGTGCTCCAGCGTCAATGAACCGCTTGGTCGTGTCAGCGTCAAGGACCGTCCCTATGCCAAGGATGAGGTCATGGTATTGACTTGCGTGTGTGAGCAGCTTCGTGAAGACATCGTATGCGTTGCCGCCACGGTTCGTGAACTCGAAAACCCTGACGCCGCCTGCATACGCCGCGTCGACCACTGCCTTTGCTATATCGATATCCGCATGGTAGAATACGGGAATCATTCCCGTCTCTTTCATGGAGGTTATTACTGTTGATATGGAAAACTTCATTTTATCAAGTGTTGAAGTGTTCAGGTACGTGTTTATGTGTTTATGTGTTTACGTTATGGGACTTCCACGCGAGTGCCTCGCTCGATGGGTTACCGGACCGTAACAGTTACCCGGTCTCCATTCACTCATTCACTCATTCACTCATTCACTCATTTCCTATCGTGATACGCGTCCCGACGCGTCGCCCTTCATAAGTTTTTCGACTTCTTCGACGGTGACGAGGTTGAAGTCGCCCTTGATGGTATGCTTGAGGCAGGATGCTGCTACGGCAAAGTTCAGCGCACGTTGGTCATCGTCTTTGTACGTCAGCAGACCGTAGATCAGGCCGCCCATGAATGAATCGCCCCCACCCACGCGATCTACGATGTGGGTGATTTGATAGGTGGGCGCCTCGTACAGTTTCTTTCCGTCCCACAAAACGCCTGACCACGTGTTGTGACTGGCACTGATAGAACCTCGCAGTGTAATGATCACCTTGCGTGCCTTGGGGAAGCGGGCCATAAGTTGGCGGCCCACCGACTCGTATGCCGCGCCGGATACGTGTCCACCCTTGACGTCTACCCCTTCGGGTTTAATGCCAAACACCATTTCGGCATCCTCTTCGTTTCCAAGGATAACGTCGCAATGCTTGACGAGATCTTCCATCACTTCACCGGCTTTCTTGCCCCATTTCCAAAGTTTTGCCCTGTAGTTCAGGTCGGTGGAGATCGTTATGCCCTTCTTCGCCGCCGCTTCGCACGCTTCCATGCAGACTTCGGCAGCGCCTTGGGATACCGACGGCGTGATGCCCGTCCAGTGGAACCAGGTTGCCCCATCCAGCGCCTTATCCCAGTCGATCGTTCCTTTCTTTATAGAAGCCAGGGAGCTGTTCGCCCGGTCGTAGACCACTTTGCTGGCGCGGCTTACTGCTCCCGTTTCCAGGAAGTAGATTCCGATGCGGTCGCCGCCGCGGTGTATATAATCCGTTCTGACGTTGTGTTTGCGCAGCGTGGCAATCGCGGCCTCGCCGATATCATTTTTTGGCAGGCTGGTAACGAACCGCGCATCGATGCCGTAGTTCGCCAGGGATACCGCGACGTTTGCTTCGCCGCCTCCGAATGATGCCTCCAGTGTTGTTGCCTGTGAAAAGCGCAGGAATTCAGGCGTTGCCAGCCTGAGCATGATTTCTCCAAAAGTTACGACTCGGGTCATAGATGTTTCGTCTAAAGAATCTCTGTTTTGTTTGGTATTAGTTTAATTGTATTTATTGAAGTAGATAGCGCATAGGAAGTGCATGATGTGCGAACGTTTGTCGACGCACCGGGGTATATCTATTATAGGCATGGAGCATAAGGGGGTGAAAATATCCAACAAAAAATTATATTCCGAATGTTTTTATATTGCGCGCGCAATCGATTGCGCAAGATAGTCCAATTGAAGGTATGTCCAACAAATTTCTAAAGATTCATCCCGACGACAATGTGTTGGTAGCGTTGTCTGATTTGAGGGCAGGAGAACCAATTACCAACGGGCTCACAGCCGTCCACGATGTGCCGGCAAAGCATAAGGTCGTTGTTCGCGACCTTGTGGCGGGCGAGCCCATCATGATGTACGGCATTACCGTAGGCAAAACGGTCGCCCCCATTGCCGCGGGCGCCGCAATAACGACGCAAAATGTAAAACACGAGGCCTCGCCGTACGCCGGACGAACGGCAACGATAAACTGGACGCCCCCGGATGTATCGCGCTGGCAGAACGTGACATTTGATGGGTACCTCCGGCCTGACGGACAGGTGGGCGTAGCTAACTACTGGCTCGTCGTCCCCCTCGTCTTCTGCGAAAACAAGAACGTCGAGGCAATACGCGACGCCTTTGAGGAAGGGTTGGGCTTTGCGAAGAACGACGTCTATAAAAATTTCGTCAACGACCTCGTGGAATTATACCGCGCCGGAGACCTCGACGCCATAGCCCAGGCATCCCTGCGCAATGGTGTAGGCAAACCGCGCCAAAGACTCTTCGAGAACGTCGACGGCATCAGGTTCCTGACCCACGAAGGCGGATGCGGTGGCACACGCCAGGATGCGGAAGCGTTATGTCGGCTCATCGCTGGGTACATTCACAACCCCAACGTCGCAGGTGCGACGGTACTCAGCCTCGGGTGCCAGAACGCGCAGGTTCAGCTCCTCAAAGAGAAGCTGGCAGAAAAAAATCCGGACTTCCGAAAGCCCCTTATTATACTGGAACAACAGAAGTCGGGCACCGAACAGGAAATGCTGGAAACCGCCATCCGGGAAACTTTCATGGGACTTGTCGAGGCAAACCGACTCAAACGCCAACCAGCGCCGCTCAGCAAGCTGGTAGTTGGCCTTGAATGCGGAGGCTCCGATGGATTTTCGGGAATATCCGCGAATCCGTCAATCGGACATACGTCCGACCTGCTGGCAGCGCTTAACGCAACCACCATCCTCTCTGAGTTCCCGGAACTGTGTGGCGTCGAACAGGAACTCATCAATCGAAGTGTAGACGATGCCACCGCCAACAAGTTTGTCCAACTTATGCGCGCCTATGAGCGGGCGGCAATCGCTTCCGGTTCGGGATTTGACATGAACCCCTCTCCGGGCAACATCCGCGACGGTCTCATCACCGATGCCATGAAATCTGCGGGCGCTGCCAAGAAGGGCGGAACCTCGCCTGTCGCCGACGTTCTCGACTACGGCGAGTATGTACGACGCCCTGGTCTAACCCTGCTGTGCACCCCCGGCAACGACGTGGAAAGCACGACCGCCATGGCCGGCGCTGGCGCATCGATCATTCTCTTTACCACGGGTCTCGGTACCCCTACCGGTAACCCTATTGCTCCCGTAATCAAGATATCCTCAAACTCCAGGCTCGCAACCCGCATGCCCGACATCATCGACGTCGATGCCGGACCCGTAATTTCCGGTGAAAGTACCATCGAAGAGATGGGCGAAAAGATCCTGGAATTTGTAATTGAAGTCGCAAGCGGACGCCGGAAGACAAAAGCCGATATCTTGCACCAAACTGATTTTATACCCTGGAAGCGGGGGGTATCCCTGTAATCCCAGATTCAGTTGCAGAGGCAGATACAGACGCAGGCTCTCCTGCATCTGCCTCTGCAACTGCGACTGTTTAAAGGGCTGGACTTTGTCCCTAAATGTTGGCATCTTCCGATCGATTACCTCACAACCTATGAAATCATCCTGGAGCCGGCGCGATTTCCTCGCTACGGGTTTGGCGGGCTTAGCGCTTTCGTTCTTAGGCATCCCCGGCAAGGTCCTGGGCATGCAGGCGCGCGGACGACGGGACATCCACGTATTCTCAAAGCATTTACAATGGCTCGACTACAAGCACATGGCGGAGTTTGCTGCCGAGTGCGGATTTGATGGCGTTGACCTGACCGTGCGGCCCGGAGGCCACGTGGAACCTCAACGGGTGACAGCAGATCTTCCCCTCGCCGTAAAAGCCGTCCAACGAACGGGCAAGAAGGTGGGCATGATCACCACCGCCATCACCGATGCGAACGATCCTCATACGGTGCCCATCCTGGAGACCGCATCACGGCTCGGTATTGGTTGTTACCGGACGGGCTGGATCGAGTACAACTCCGACAAAAGCATAGAAGAAAACCTTGACGATTTTCTGCGGAGAACAAGAGCGCTGGCCGAACTGAACCGCAAGTACCGTATCAAAGGCGGTTACCAAAATCACGCGGGCGAAAGTTTTGGGGCACCGGTGTGGGATCTCGCCAGCGTCTTACATCAGGTCAACTCGCCCTGGCTCGGATGCCAGTATGATATTCGTCACGCTATCGTAGAAGGCGCAAGCTCGTGGCGGCTCGGCTTCGATTACATTAAGCGCCATATTAATTCACTCGATATTAAAGACTTTGCCTGGAAAGAATCCGAAGGCCGATGGACAACTGAAAATGTTCCGTTGGGAAAGGGCATGGTCGATTTCGAAGCGTTTCTTCCCCTGGCGCGAACACTTCCGGGCGACATACCCATAAGCATGCATTACGAATACTCCCTTGGAGGAGCAGAGCACGGTGGCAAGTCTCCCACCCTATCCGCCGAAGAGATCATGCGCCTCATGAAGGCCGACCTGGAATTTCTGAGAGAAAGGATTTGATATGAAGAGAATACTGACCCTGCTGTTTGCGTTGACAGCGATTCTTCCCGCGCAGTCGCAGCAAACAAGTCTTCCGGAGCGACTGGGTTACCCTGCGGGAACCAAGCTGCTTATTATCCATGCTGACGACATTGGTGTCTCCCACTCCCAAAACGCGGCGACCCTGAAGGCATTCGCAGGCGGGATGGTAAACTCCGGAAGCATCATGGTTCCCTGTCCGTGGTTTCCGGAAATCGCCGAATACGCCCGCCACAACCCGGCCGCCGACCTCGGCCTTCACCTCACACTGACGAGCGAATGGAATCTTTACAAATGGGGACCTGTAGCACCCCGTGAAAAAGTGCCGACCCTCGTCGACGACAACGGATTCTTTTATCCCGATGTAGCGACCGTGATTTCGAAAGGATCACCAGCCGACGTCGAGACCGAACTACGAGCTCAAATCGAACGGGCAAAGAAGTTCGGGATTGACCCAACGCATTTCGATTCGCACATGGGTACCCTATTTTATTCACCGGAATTCCTCAAGATATACATTGCGCTAGGCAGGGAATACAAAGTACCCGTAATGCTGATCAACGCGATGACATCGGCATACCAAGGTGTAACGAACGAGAATGATGTCATCATCGACCAGGTATTCATTGCATCGCCCGACGACTACAAGAGTGGAATGAAAGAATTCTATACGAACACACTCAAGTCTGTACAACCGGGCGTCAGTTGCCTCATCATACACACTGCACACGACGATGCCGAAATGCAGGCAGTCACGAAAGGGTTTGTCGATTACGGCTCGGCGTGGCGGCAGGCAGATCTCGACTTCTTCACAAGCGAGGCCTGCCAGAAGATCCTCCGTGAAGAAAAAATTCAACTGATTACCTGGAGAGAAATTCGGGATAAACTATTGCGGTAAGGAGAGGTGACCTACCAACTGACGCCTGTCGCTCACTGTTTCAAGCCAAATCCCAGGAACACACCGTCGAGCGCGCTTTCAGGGAAAAGGTAGTACTTGAACACTTCTTTTTCGCCATTGATTTCGAGTACACCCTTACAGATCAGATCGGTATGATCAAGGTCCTCCTGGCTGATCAGGTCATGTACTTCCGGCAGCGCGTCTATCAGTGGCCTTGATTCGAGATGCGGTAGCTCGGGAAGGGCCGCAGCCTTCCAGACGTTGGTTACAAGCCGTTCACGACTCACCGTAAAGCGGAACACCGGCATGCCGTCGAGGAGACGTTCGATGACGCGCTCGCGATCGCGTATCGTCAACTCCGCACGCTTGAGCTGGGTAATGTCTTTCGTGATGATAAACATTCCTACGGCTTCGTTGCGGTCGTTCCGGAAGGGAATGCGCGATGTCGACGCCCACGTTACATCTCCATTGGCAAATACTGCCCGTTCTTCTACGTTCAGAAGCGGCTGCCCGGTACGGATGAGTTCCTGCTCCTCACGGAAAGCCTTATCGGCATGTTCTTTCGAAAAGAAGTCGTAGTCGGTCTTGCCGATCATCTCTTCTGGTGACATCCTGAACCGCTCCGCCTTTGCTTTGTTAATGCGCAGTATTCTACTCTCACGATCTTTATATGTGATACGATCCGGGAGGTATTCCATCAGGACATTGAACATGCTTTTCTCAAGGGTGAGGTTCTCCTGCATCTTTCGCATTTCCTCAGCCTGGCGATGCATTTGTTCTTGCGTCGCCTGCATCTCCTCCATATTCTGACGCATCTCCTCCTCCTGCGCGCGTAGTTCTTCCGCGTGTTGCTGGGATTCCTGCAAGAGCTTGCGCGTTTTATCGTTGACACGCGCATTGGAGATGGTTGAAGCAATGATTTCCGCCACCTGCTCGACGAATGCAATCTCGTGTTCCGCGTACTCTTTGAAGCTGGCCATTTCGAGGACGCCTTCGACGTCGTCATTTACTTTTAGCGGTACGAGCAACAGCGAAGAAGGATTTGCTCCGCCCAACCCGGACGTGATGTTGACGTAGTTTTGCGGCACCTTCCTCATGAATATCGTCCGCTTTTCGAGGTAGCATTGTCCTACCAGCCCGTTTCCTGTGTCCAACGTTTTCTGAAGAAACTTCTTTCGCTCGAAGGCGTAACAGGCGATCAGTTCAAGCTGTCTCTGTTCTGCATTTGCGTTGTCTTCGTTGACAACAAAAAGTCCGCCCTGGTTGGACCGCGTGTACTTCACCAACTCTGAGACGATCAATCCAGCCAGCGAGCGATAGTCGTCGTTGCGGCGCAGGATGTCGGCGAAACGCGCAAGTCCTGCGGTCGACCAGTTTCGTTTTGCATCTTCTTCATTGATGCTTTTGAGTTTCTGCCTCATCTGAAGCAGGGAATTCCCAAGCACATCGCTTTCGCCCACCGCCTTGAAATCGTGATCGACATTGCCGTCTCCGATGGCTCGGGCGAATTCACTTGCTTTCTGCAGGTTATCGCTGAGGCGATTGGCAGCCTCGATAATGGGCCGCATTTCATCGTCAGCGGCAACAGCACTTTCCGCAGTGTCGCCTTCAACAAGCCGGTTGAGTACACCAATTGCACCCGAAAGCGAGCGACGCATCCTCCGGATTACGCGGAACCCGCCGATCAGAAGGATGGCCAGCGTAACAGCGAGCGCGGTAAAGAGGATCAGTCGTGACCATTTTGCACGCGCATTTATCTCGGCAAAGCTGGCGGCCAACTGCAAGCTGAGATCTTCCCTGAGGACGTCGTGATGGCGATCGTATTGTCTTTCAAGTCGATCGAGCTGCTGAAGTCTTGGGTCGAAAAAAGCGGCCAGTTCCGCAGCAGCTTGAGCTTGCGATGCACTATCGATAATGACGGCCGGAGTGTATCCGGCAAACCATTGGTCGACATCCTGGGCCAGTCGCTCCACGGCCATAAGGGTTCCATTAAGCGAATCCAGTTGCAGCCGCACGTCGGGAGAAAATACACTCCTGTTTAGTCGGAGTTGCGCAATTCCTGGAATGAGGGATTTCTCCCGAACGACGTTACGATACGGCGCGTTTGCCGTGTCCCTCCGGAGGATGTCGGTTCGCAAGCCTGAAGCGAACGATCCAACGTCGTGGTGAAGTTGCTCCAGGGTCTCGGTCAGCGGCTGATAGGTCAGGCGGACGTCATCGGAAGACGCGCGAATTCCGCTGTTATAGGATACCAGCCACAAAGCCGCAATGGCCTGGATGACAGCTATCAAGAAAACACCCAGTCCGATTCTTCCCTGAAGTCCCGAAAATCTAAAAAATTTCAACCCTTTACTGATCATGAAAACGCCCGGCGGGCAAACATGGGGTTCGCATCAAAAAATGCCCATTACAGCAGATCAAAATAACCCAAATAAAGGAAAGGAATAATGTTAAAAATGGTGCAGAAAATGACATGGGTACGACAATGCGGCAATTATACGCTCGCTAGTCGCCCCCTCCATCACTCAGCGCAATAGCCGCGTAAAGCAGAGCGCCGAGGCCCTTGTAGTCGTTGATTCTCGTTTCACCGTTGACGTAATACGCATAGTCCCCTTTCGACACCTTAAGATTAAGCGTGCCCACCTTCACGGTTTGGTCGAGATACAGGTTGCCAGCTTCGTCATACCAGGTGTAGTTACGGATGATCGAGTCGAAAGCCTCGCGGGCGCGTTGCCGATACGATTCATCCAGCCAGCCATTGTTCGCACCTTTGGCAAAGCCGTACGCAAACATCGCCGATGACGAAGTTTCAATCCAGTTGTCATGAGCGTCTCCTCTGTCGGTAACCTGATACCAAAGCCTCGTTGAGTCATCCTGGTATTGTGCCAGGCTTGCAGCCAGGTCGCGGAACAAGGCAAGTATCGCGGGTTTTTCCTTGTGGTCTTCCGGGAGATACTCCAGACAGTCGGCAAGCGCCATAAAGTACCAGCCGATAGCGCGGCTCCAGAACGTGGGCGACGCCCCGGTGACAGGGTCAGCCCAAACCAGATTTTTTGATTCATCCCATCCGTGGTACATGAGGCCGGTGGTCGTGTCGCGCGTGTGTTTCGAGATCAGTTCGATCTGAAGAACCGCCTCGTCGTACCATTGGGGTTTGTCGAACACCCTCGCGTACTGCATGGAAAAGACGTCAGCCATGTAGATGCCATCCAGCCACATCTGGTAGGGATAAATCTCCTTGTGCCAGTAGCCACCCTCCGAAGTCTTGGGTTGATTCTCGAGGTGATGCATCAGTTGGTCGGCAGCGGTTTTGTAGCGCGCGTCGCCAGTCTCTTCGTATAAGAACAGGCAGAGCCTTCCCGGGAGGATGTCGTCAAGCCGGTATTGTGTTACGTCGTAAGCGTCTGCCCGAATAGTGCCCTCCGGAGTGAGGAAGTAATCAACCCAGTTTCTTACGTAATCAAGATACGTCTGGCGTCCGGTTTTTTTCCAGAGTTCGAAGCCTGCATTAAGGAACATGCCGTGTTCATACGTCCATTCGCCAGGAGAGATGATGGTAAAGTCTTCGGGACCCGGATAGAAATTCATTGAGGTCTCGAATATCTTCGCCGGCCAGTCGATCGTATCGCCATTGGCAAAGGAAGCATACGGTTCGAGATACGTCAGCGAGAAGCGCGCATCGGTTCCAATTACTTCGCGTTCCACGGCGGGGGGTGCGCCAGCACTTTCCGATATCATCAATGTGTACTGCGGTTCAGTTGAAGCAAAGGGGTAGGTTACTTTCAACACATCGGCTATGCCGTCGTCGTCGGAATCGACGAGTCGGCTTTCGAGTTCCCTTCTGAAGTGCTGGTCAGTAACCTGGAGACCTGATTGGTTGAGTTGAGGCAATCGGCTGACGACTTCGTTCCAGTCGATCGCCACTGTGACCGTTTCACTCGCAGGGCGGTCGTCGTTTCTGCGAACGACCACCATCAGGCGGTCCGCTGTGGGTTCTCTTTCCTGAGGACTGTCGCAAGCCACAAGTGCGGCGACGATGAGGAAGAGGGGGTTTCTCATGGAACGTTGAGATTGGGTCCGGAAATTGGCGAGGCCGATTCATGAGTAGCCCGGGGGTTCGCCGGGCTAGCTCATGGAATCAACTACCCTTCACCACAAAGAGTAATCTTGAATGTCTTGGGCGGCTTTGATGCGCAATCGATTGCATATTTACGGGGATAATTTGAATTTGCCAACCCTTCGAACAAAAGTTTTTTGCCGTCGCTGTAAAAATGTGCCCATACGGTACAAAATAGGGTGAAATCGTGCCGTCAAAGGCCAAATGACCCCGACGTCTCAAATAATGGCAATATTAGATAGGCCTTTCGTGTATTGTCCCTTATATTGCGCAACCGATTACACACCCAACCTTCTGGTTATAAAAGCATCAAGCCATGAGCATATCCTACGCTGTGCGTTATGCTGCGCATCCCGATGAGGTGCGATCGTATTCCACACAACGGATCAGAGAGGCGTTCCTTATAGACCCTGTTTTTGTCGCCGATCGCATTCAGCTCGTGTACACCCACTACGACCGGTTCATTGCGGGTGGAGCCATGCCCAAGTCAGGGCCCCTCCACCTTGATACCATACCTCCCCTCCGTTCGGAGTACTTCCTCGAGCGGCGTGAACTGGGCATCATCAACGTCGGCAGCAAAGGATCGGTGACCGCCGATGGCACCTCGTATTCGTTGGAATACGGCGACGCCCTCTACCTGGGTCAGGGTGTCAGGGAGGTGACGTTTCACCCTTCCAAAGAAGGCACCGCGTTATATTATATTAACTCCGCGCCGGCACACGCGGCGTTCCCTTCGCGCAAGGTTGCGTTTGCTGAGGCAGACACTGCGGAAGCAGGGCAGACTGAAAACGCCAACCGGCGGACGATTCGAAAACTTCTCGTGAACAGCGTCTTGCCTACCTGTCAGCTTCAGATGGGGCTTACGGAGCTTAAGGCGGGTAGCGTATGGAACACCATGCCCGCGCACACGCACGACCGCCGGATGGAAGTGTATTTTTATTTTGGAATACCGGAAGGTCAGGTTGTATGCCACTTTATGGGAGAGCCCACTGAAACGCGTCCCATCTGGCTCGGTAACCACCAGGCCGTCATCTCACCTCCGTGGTCAGTCCACTGCGGAGCCGGCACGGCAAGTTACTCGTTCATTTGGGGCATGGCTGGAGAAAACCTCGACTATGGCGACATGGATGGTGTAACCCCCGCTGAAATGAGATGATGATGGACCTATTCGATCTCACCGGCAAGCGAGCGGTAGTCACGGGAGGCACACACGGCCTGGGCATGGCAATGGCAAAAGGCCTGGCACGTGCTGGCGCCGAACTGATCATCACGGGTACTACACCGGAAAAAATGGACGCAGCACTCTCGGAATATCGGAACGCGGGATTCAAGGCTACCGGCTATCTTTTCGACGTCACGAACGATGAGGAGGCGCAACGTCACGTTGAGACCATTGAAAGCGAAGTCGGTCCTATCGATATTCTCGTCAACAATGCCGGCATCATCAAGCGCACACCGGCTGCGGAGATGGAAACAGAGGATTTCAGGAAGGTGATCGACGTTGACCTGGTCGGACCGTTTATCATGGCGAAGTATGTAGGAAGAAAAATGATCCGCCGGCGTGCGGGAAAAATTATAAATATTTGTTCCATGATGAGCGAGCTGGGCAGGAACACTGTATCGGCTTACGCTGCAGCAAAAGGAGGCCTGAAGATGCTTACACGAAACCTGGCCACCGAATGGGCCCGACACAACATCCAGGTGAACGGCATTGGTCCAGGCTACTTCAGGACATCTCAGACGGCACCGCTGATTGTGGCAGGAAACCCCTTTAATGAATTTATCATCAGCCGGACTCCAGCCAGCCGATGGGGTGAACCCGACGACCTTGCAGGCGCGGCCGTGTTCCTGGCATCAAAAGCCAGCGACTTCGTCAACGGACAAATTATATATGTCGACGGTGGGATCCTTGCAACCATCGGGAAACCCACCAACGAACCCTGAAGCAGGCCTCCTGATGAAGGTCACTTCAGGAACGAACAAACTTATTACTGATTACCGATTACTGATTACGTACCCCGGCCACTATGGCAACAATTCACGACATCGCAAAAGAGCTTAACATCACAGCATCTACCGTATCCAGAGCGCTGAACGATCATCCGCGTATCAGTGACGCGACCAAGAAGGCCGTACTCCGGGTGGCCAAGCGTCTAAACTATCAGCCGAATCATATTGCCGCCGCGCTGAGAAACGGGAGGAGCAACATCATCGGCATCATCGTACCCACAGCTGATCGAAGCTTTTTCGGTTCCGTGATACGAGCCATAGAAGAAGTCGCCAAGAAGGCCCACTACAACGTGATGATATGCCAGTCGCACGACGACTACGAGAGCGAAGTCTCGACTGTAGAAGCGTTGCTCAACGCCCGCGTCGACGGCATCATGGTTTCTTTTGCGAAGAATACTGAAAACTTCGATCACTTTCGGAAGGTCCACGAAAAAGGCATTCCCCTGGTTTTGTTCGACCGGTCCTTTTCAGGACTTGACGTGAGCCAGGTGGTTATTGACGACTACCTTGGTGCCTATCAGGCTACAGAGCATCTTATACAACAGGGGTGCACACGTATCGCACATTTCACGAGCGTAAGAAAAATCAGCATCTACAAAGAACGACTCCGTGGTTACCGCGAGGCACTTGAGGCACACAACATCCCCTATCGGAGAGAGCTCGTCCTCGAAAGCTACCTTCAGTTTGAAGACGGCCTCGAAGGCCTCAACCGCCTTCTCGACCTCGACGAATGGCCCGATGCCATTTTTTCAGCCAGTGCCTACAGCGCTGTAGCGGCACTCACGGGTTGCAAGGAACGGGGCATACCGGTACCGGAGAAAATCGCCATCGTGGGTTTCGCCAACGAACCGTTCACCTCATTCTGCGATCCTCCGATGTCGACCGTAGATCAGCAAAGCATGCAGATCGGCAACGCCGCAGCAGAAATCTTCCTCGAACAAATCAGCCTCGGCCGGGACCGCTTCGTTCCCAAGCGAATCGTGCTTACGCCTGAGCTCCTGATCCGTAAATCATCGCTAAAGGACCCGTCTAAATTGATCAATAAATGATAAATTACGGCAGCGGACCGTCATGGTCCATTTAACTCCCCCATAAATGATGACGAACACGTTTTTCTCCGAAGACTTCCTTCTGTCCAACGAATTTGCGCGAACGCTTTATCACGACTATGCAAGCAAACAACCCATAATCGACTATCATTGTCACCTCCCACCCCGCGATATCGCCGAAGATACGCGCTTTGAAAACCTAACGGCTATTTGGCTCGCCGGCGATCACTATAAATGGAGGGCTATGCGCGCCCTGGGCGTTCCAGAGGAGTTCATCACGGGAAACGCGAGCCCAATCGACAAATTTCGGAAATGGGCCTACACCGTGCCCTATACTGCACGCAACCCTTTATTCCATTGGACGTTGCTGGAATTGAAACGCTACTTCGACGTAGACGAACTCCTCACTGAAAAATCCGCCGACGCCATTTATCAATCGTGCACCGATAAGCTTCAAACCCCACCCTTCCAGACGCGGAACCTACTTCAACGCATGCAAGTGCGGGTCGTTTGTACAACAGACGACCCCACGGACACCCTCGAATACCATCGCCAAATTGCAGCCAGCGACTTTAGCATAAAGGTCCTTCCTGCGTTTCGGCCGGACAAGGCATACGCCGTAGAAGATCCAGAGGCGTTCAATCAATACATGAACAAGCTTTCCGAAGTCTCTGGCGTGACCATTTCAGATCACGACACCCTCATGGAAGCGCTGGAAAAGCGCGTGGAGTTCTTCCACAGCCAGGGGTGCCGACTATCCGACCATGGGCTCGAACAACTCTACCACTTCGACAAAGCACCTGCCGACATATCAGCGATATTCAAGAAACTGAAAAACAAGGAACGCGTATCCGTTGAGGAGGCAAGGTACTTCCGTTACGTCACGCTAGTTGGGTTGTGCCGGATGTATCACGCCCGCGGATGGGCACAGCAATTCCACCTGGGCGCATTGCGCAACAACAACTCGCGAATGCTTAAGACGGTCGGTCCCGATACGGGCTTCGACTCCATCGGCGACTTCAGTCAGGCGCGTGGCCTCTCGTCCTTCCTCAACGAACTTGATCGTACCGACCAGCTGGCGCGGACGATCCTGTACAACCTTAACCCGGCCGACAACGAAGTATTCGCTTCCATGATCGGCAATTTCAACGACGGAAACACCCGCGGCAAGATGCAGTACGGATCAGCGTGGTGGTTCCTCGACCAGAAAGATGGAATGGAAAAGCAGATCAATGCGTTGTCCAACATCGGATTGCTCAGCTGCTTTGTCGGCATGATCACTGATTCGCGCAGCTTCCTCTCCTACCCGCGTCACGAATACTTCCGAAGAATACTTTGCAACCTGATTGGACAGGACGTTGAACGCGGTGAACTTCCGGCCGATGAAAAATGGCTCGGAAAAATCGTCGCCGATGTGTGCTATTACAACGCCCGCGAATACTTCCAGTTTGAAAACATCTGATGCCCGAACTAAAGCCCTTGAATCGCACCCTTGCAGGCGTTCCTACACGGCGACCCGTGAAGGTGCTCCAGTTTGGCGGCGGTAACTTCCTGCGCGGTTTTGCCGATTGGATGGTAGACATCCTAAACGAGCGAACTGATTTCGACGGCGACGTTCAAATCGTGCAATCTATCGGACGGGGCAACGCTGCCCTTCTGAACGAACAGGACGGGCTGTACCACGTCGTGCTCAACGGACTCGTAAACGGCAAGTCACACAGGGAGATTCGGCTCATTACATGCGTGCGAGGCTTTGTAAATCCTGCCGCTGAACCTGATCGGTTTCTCGAGATGGCGACCAGCCCGGATCTGGAGATCATCTTTTCCAATACCACCGAAGCTGGGATCGCATTTGATCCCAAGGATTCAGATCCTACAACCATACCCAACACATTTCCGGGCAAACTCACGTTGTTTCTGTACCACCGCTACCGGCATTTCGGCGGTGATACAGGCAAGGGACTGACCATTATTCCCTGCGAACTTATCGAACGCAATGGCGCGGTACTTAAAGAAATGATAACCCGTTACATCGCGTTGTGGAAGCTGGAAAAAGAATTTCTCTCATGGGTCGACAACCATACTACATTCTGCAATACGTTGGTTGACCGGATCGTGCCGGGATTCCCGCAAGAGAATTACCAGGAGATATGGCGTGAGACCGGGTTCAAAGACCGCCTCGTCGTGACCGCCGAACCGTATCATCTCTTTGTAATTGACGGCCCTCCACATGTGCAACAGTTGTTGCCCACGCGGGATACGGACCTGAACGTAGTTTTCACCGATGACCTCGACCGCTACCGTACTCGTAAGGTGAGGATATTGAACGGAGGCCATACATGCCTTACGCCGGTTGCCCTGCTTCACGGCATCGCCACGGTCCGTGAAGCAGTGGAGCATCCGTTTACGGGCAGCTTTCTGGAGCAAGCTCTTCGTCGGGAGATCATACCGACCATGGCGAGTCCCGAGGAAGAATTGGTCGAGTACATGGACACCGTACTCGACCGTTTTCGCAATCCATACATACGCCACGAGCTGGCATCGATCGCGCTAAACTCCGTGTCGAAATTCCGGGTCCGCGTTCTCCCCTCCCTCCTGGCGTACCAGGAGCGATTTGGGGCTTTGCCGGAGCGGCTGGTTTTTTCGCTGGCCTGCCTGATACAATTTTATCGGGGCGAATGGCGTGGCCGTGAGTTGCCGGTCAACGACGAAAGCCGTGTGGTGGATATTTTCCACGAGGCATGGAGTCTTGGCGACGAAAGTAAGGTGGCCTCTCAACTGCTGGCTCAGAAGGATTTGTGGGGTATGAATCTTCACGGCGTTGCAGGTCTTGTGCCCCTTGTAGTGGCATTTCTCCGGCTCTTGCAAAACCAATCCGTGCCAGACGCCTTCGCAGCCGGGATCCGAACGGCGAATTTTTCAAAACCCTAAGGGTACATTTCCGTAATTACCTTGAAATCAAGTAATTTTAGGTATGAACCGCCGCGAATACCTCTACCGTATGGCAGCCGTTGGAATGCTGCCAGCCCTTTCGTCGTGGATGTCTATGGATAATGGTTTGATCAGGCGGAGAATTCCCGGCACCCGGGAGAGCGTCACAGCCATCGGCGTGGGGACCTGGGAGACCTTCGATGTCGACAGCAGCCTGACTCAGGAGCTTGAACCATTGCGTGAGGTGCTGACCATTTTCGCCAGCAAAGGCGGCAACGTCATTGACACTTCGCCTATGTATGGCTTTGCCGAAAGGAATGTCGGCACGCTTTCGACCGAGGCAGGCATCAACAGTCAACTCTTCATCGCAACGAAGGTGTGGACAAGCGGAAGGGAAAACGGCATCGCACAGATGAAGGAATCCCTGCAGCTGCTGAAGCGCAACAAGATTGACCTGATGCAGATCCACAACCTGGTCGACTGGAAAACGCATCTCAAGACACTCCGCGAATGGAAGGAAAAGGGAACGATCCGTTACATAGGAATCACGCATTATCGTGAGAACGCTTATCCGGAAATGGAATCCATAATGAAGTCAGAATCCATCGACTTCATCCAGGTGAATTACAATGTTGCTGATAGAAAGGCGGCCGACCGCCTGTTGCCGCTGGCCGCGGAAAAGGGTATTGGTGTGATCATCAGCCAGCCCTTTGGTTATGGCCGTCTTTTCGAGCGGGTGAAATCGAAGGCACTGCCGGAATGGGCGGGCGAGTTCGACTGCCGGTCGTGGGCACAATTCTTTCTCAAGTACATCATCTCTCACCCTGCCGTTACGTGTGCCATACCCGGCACCGGCCTGCCAGCTCACATGCTGGACAACATACAGGCCGCCTATGGACGCCTTCCCGATGAGGCTATGCGGGAACGGATGGTAAAGGCGATTTGATTTCAGGTATGTATTAAACACATAGAGACGCCCAGGTTGAGCGTCTCTACATGTTTTGGCTGAAAACCGGTTCCTAGTTTGTCGGCACCAATTCTCCTTCACCAGGACCATCCACCCACATGAGCGGCGGGACGTTGGTCTCGGCACCCGGGTATCCTGGATTCTGGTTGAGGTGGCCCAGCGTATTAGCGTTGATGGCTGCGGCAGGGATCGGCCAAAGAACAAGCCAGGGGGCTACCCGATAGTTGTAGAACGGAGCCGGTACTTCGTCGCGGTAGAACACATTCTTCTCGATAACGCGGTCGTACCAGAAGTTGTCCTGATGGAAAGTAGCCATGCTGTACGACTTACCGTTGTAGGCAGTCTTTCCGGTCATTGCCAGGATAAACGCGATACGGGTAAGTTCCGTCTTTCTTGGCTCTTCGTAATACAATTCACGGGCACGTTCGTCGAGGATCGTTCCGATGTTGATTTCCGAAGGGTCATACGGAGCGGCACCTGCTCGAGTCCGTACTGCGTTAAGATCAGCGGCTGCATTTACGAGATCGTCCTTCCAGAAATAAGCCTCTGACCGAAGGAGGTACGTTTCAGCGAGGCGGAAGGCATACCAGTCGCCATGCCCGCCATCCGGCGTGATGTCTGTAGGGTCGGGAATCCACAATTTATAGTGGGGCCAATCGAACCACGACCGAATGGTGTCGGTACAAAGGATACCACCATTGTTATCGTACAGCTGCAGCGGCTGGTTGTAATAAGGGTCTCCAATGTCCTTGAGCACTGGATTATTGTACACCAGGTTTTCCATCGTCATCCAGTTAGGATACAGGTGACGCTTGTCGTTGGGATCGTCCCAAAGTTCGAACTGCGACCATGGCGAGGGACGTAACCGCCCAATGCCCCGGCCGTATTGGTTCACGAGGTCGATTTCAACTGGCACGCCGCCAACGAGAGCACCCAGAGGCTGGTCTGTTGTGCCAGTTTGGCCGGTAGGCGTTTTGTTCTTTCCAGCACCGCCCCAGTAGGGAACTGCCTGACGCATGATACTGATCCGTTCGCTGGCTCCGTCTTCGGTAAGTTGCTCGTTGCCAACAAACAGCCAGATCCGTTCCGTATTTTCCGGCAAGGCCTTGTTCTCTTCCTGGTGGAGATCCCAAATGATGTCATGGCTTGGATCATCCTTATAGGAACCGAAGCGCTGGGTCATAAGGAAGTGAATTCCATCGTCGATAACGGCACTGGCCGAAGCCACTGCATCGTCGAATTCAGCAAGGGCCAGGTTTACCTTAGTAAGGAGGTGATTGACAGCAGCCCTGTTGATATCGCCGATCGGCGCGTGTACCTCAACCCATTGAGCGGCAAATTCAAGGTCTTTCTTGCACTTCCGCAGGATGCTCTCACGCGTTACGGAATAGAAGTCCAGTTTCGGCTGAGTTATTTCCTCCAGGATGAGCGGTACATCGCCGTGCTGATGAACAAGTCGGTAGTACACGTTAGCCCGGTGGAAGTAGGCCTTTCCGAGGATGTTATTGCGTTCTTCTTCGCTTTCCCATTCCGGCAGGTCGATACGCGAGATCACAGTGTTCGCATATTTGATCCTGTTGAAGCCTTCGGTCCAGTACCGGCCAAGTTTCGTTCTGTCGGTATTGTCCATGTCTTCCGCCGGAAGAATCTGAGCGGGCAGGTCCATGTGCACGCCAGTCTTGTCGGTCGTGCCCTCAACGGCTATATCGGAGAATATCCCTTCCGAAATAAACTGCGGAGAGTCGCCGTAGTACTCATGTCGTGCGTTGCGAAGGCAGGCAATAAGCGCCGAGTTGAGCCCCGCTGCATTCACGAACGTGTTTTCAGGTGCATAAAACGAGAGCGGTTCAGGTTTCAGGAAGTCTTCCGAACATCCCGGCGACAACAGAACCAAAGGCACCGTAAGAAGTGAAAGTATTCTAAGCTTTTTCATTGTCATGTCGGTTAGAGCGAAAGATTCAGTTTGAATGAGAGGTAAGATGGCGTATACACGTTGTTCTCAGGATCCATCCAAGACCAGCCCGGAGACCATACAAAAGGATTTCCGGAGATTATGGATAGCCTGCATGCATCCACGCTAAATCTGCTCAGCAAGCTGGAAGGAAGACTGTACGTCAACGCGATCTGGTCGATCCTCATAAAGGAGTTGTCTTCCCAAACTTCGAAGCCCGTTTCGTAGCTATCGATCCGTGCCCATTTGTTGCTGGGATTCTCGGGAGTCCAGTACGGAACGTTGTAATACGTCGACCGGTCATAGAAGGCCTCGTTGTTCCGCAAGTAAGGGTTGGACTTCTTGTGACCCACGTTCGAATACATCTTGATCATGAGCTCCCAGTTCTTGTACGTCAGTACATTTCGCATCGTCATGCGTACGGGAGGATTCCTGTATCCGAGGAACTGTTTGTCGTTATCGGTATAGATTCCGTCGCCGTCGAGGTCTTCCAGTTTATAGTCGCCCGGGTTTCTCGAATAGTCAGCGGCCACATCGGATTCAGATTCCTGCCAGATACCCAGCGTCTTGTAATCCCAGATCTCGTCAACAGCCCGGCCAATAAACCATTTGTTGGTAATGTCATCGGCCTCCCTCGTTTGACCGGTTATTGGGTCCACAATCATATCCCCATACAGGTGAACGATCTCGCTCCTGTTGAAGGCCAGCGAGAAATCGGTTGTCCACGAGAAGCCTTCCCGCTGCATATTCCTGGAGCTCAATCCGATTTCGAAGCCGCGGTTGTCCACTTGTCCCAGGTTGTCGAATACATCCCTGAAGCCAGTCATGTTAGGCAGCTCGCGTGTAACCAGCATGTCGTTCGTTTGCATCTGGTACAGTTCGAGGTTACCGCGGAGTATGCCACCAAACATCGAAAAGTCGATACCCACGTTAAAGGCCTTGGTGCTTTCCCATTTGAGAGCCGGGTTGGCCATCCGGTTTGTATAAAGCTGAGACACGTACGTGGGAACGTTATCTATGATCATAACAAACTTCCCGGTTGCCAGTGTGGCGAAGGCGTCATAGCGGTCGACACCCCGGTTACCGTTCGTACCGTACGATACGCGCAGTTTCAAGTTGTCAAGCCACCGCGACTGGAAGAATGGTTCTTCGCTGATAGTCCATCCTCCTGCTACTGACCAGAAGTTTGCACGAGGATTGAATTGTCCGAATGCTGAGTAACCGTCGCGGCGGAACGAAGCGGTAAGGTTGTACCTCGACCTGAACGTATAGTTCACCCGCGCCATCAATGCATCCGCGGTACTTACCTGGTCATCACTTGAGATCTCAAGGTCTTCGGCACCAGCCTGCATGCGGTGATGTCCGAGAACGTCGGAGGGCAAGAAACGTTGCCGGTACATATAGTCGCTCCACGACTGATATTTTTCTGCGTTCTGTAGGAGGGTAACGTCAAAGGCATGATCGCCGAACGTGCGGTTCCACTTCAGGATGTTGTTCACCTGCCACTCATAAATCATAGTA
>JAJJPK010000008.1:0-7332 GCA_032907565.1 Cyclobacteriaceae bacterium
CCTTTTCGTCTAATGCATACTCTTCGGTTGCCACCGTCACCGGCAGGTCCATTAAATCGGAGCAATGAATTTCACGGGAGGGTTGACTGAGCAGGAGTGTGAGGTCGTTGAAGCCTTTTAGTCCGGCAAGGTGTACCGTCTTACCTTCAAACGTTAGTGTCCCTACGTCGCCTTCTTTTCTGAAGACAGCGCCGACGGTATGATCGCGACTTAGTGTTGCCGGCATTGCCGTAAGTTGCTGTTTGAAGATGCCTGCCTTGTGCATGCGATCTACGGCGTGGGGGATGACGTTATGATCGCGGTAGGGGTTGACCTTAACGAGCCAGTCGACAAGCTCGCCGGCGTCGCACGGCCTTCCGCTTATTTTCCTTTCGAACACGCTCACAAATTTCCGCCAGTGCGTTTGTGCTTTTTCCGGCTGGTTGTCGTACGTGTAACAGAACGCGAGATATGCGGGGAAGTCGAGCCACCCAGAGCTGAACGACGACTGCTCAGCAAGCTCGATGCCTTTTCGGTACTCCCCTTTTACAAAGCAGACGAAAACACCGTATGTGCTGTACCAGGTATTGCGACCCGGGTTGAGGCGTATGGCCTTGCGATAAAGTTCTTCGGCTTCGTCAACCTCACCCAGGAACGCCAGGCTCATGGAAAGTTGCACGAGGCAATCGGCATCGTTGCTGTTAAGGTCGAGGGCATTGCGGATATGTTGCCGCGCGCGGTCGAATTGTTTTCGATATAGCAACGTTCGGGCGAGAACCATCTGTGCGACGTGGTCAGTCTCGTCAAGTTGTGCTGCCTTCTCGGCGTTGACGTAGGCACCCCGCTCGTTTTCATCCCAGTGGTCCCACAGCTGGCAGCTCCACTCGTTGAAATAGGTTAGGGAGAGTCCGGTGTAGGCACGGGTGAAGTACGGGTCGATCTCAAGTGCTTTGTTAAAGAACTCCCGGGCTTGCAGATCGTGTTCGCGCGATCCGAGGCGTAGTTGTTCCATGCCGCGCAGCCAGCAGTCGTATGCGTCGAGGTTCGTTACAGGCTTTCGTCGCGCCGCGGAAAGGATGGTAAGGTCGATCTGGCGCGACAGCGTGCTGACGATGCGTTGCGCAATGTCGCCCTGGATGTGGAAGACCTCTTCCATTTTTTCCGCATACCGTTCGGCCCAAAGAACCCGGTTGTCTTCCGCATGGATGAGCTGGGTGGTGATCCTGACGTAGCCGGCGTCGTGCCGGAAGCTTCCTTTTACGAGGTAGGACACCTTGTTGTCCCGGACGAATTTCCGTTCCGAGGCAAAGTCGCGGATCGAGGCAGTGGAATACGAAGAAATAATCTGGAGGCCCTTGAAGCGCGACAGGTCGGTGATAATGTCTTCGGCGAAGCCGCGCGCGAAGTACGCCAGCTCGTCGTTGACCGAGAGGTTTTCAAACGGTAGTACAGCCAATACGATTGCGGTAGACGGTTGACGGCTGCTCATCGTGTCGTGCAAGGGATCTACCATCGGCTTCGGCATGTCATACGTAGGGGTTACATCTTTGGCGATCCTTGACCCCAAAAATGGATGGTTCGGGGTATTCCACCGGGGTATTGCTGCCCTGGTGGAACCCTACTTAATACGTATGTCATGCCGGAAGGTTGACCCGGCTTTTGAATTTATATCCCTGTTTTCAGCCAAAGGCGGCCATCCAGAGGACTGCAGCGAACAGCACGGCTACCAGGATCAGAAACCAGAACCTGGCAATGAAGTTAATAAGATCTTTCATGGACAAAGGGGTTTAAACCCTCTGGCCATGGAAAGTCGCGTCTCCAGCTATTTTTCGTCTGTTACCAGTTTCTTCCGATGGTTTATCCACGTCACGATTACGGGTACTGCCGTTACCAGGATCATGGCTGCGACGATGATTTCCAGGTAGTTGATAATCCCCGGAAAGGCCCTGCCGAACAGGTGCCCTGCCATGATCATCGTGACCACCCATATCATCGCACCGATGCAATTATAGATCATGAACCGGCGGAACGGTATCCGGCTGATGCCCGCGAGAATGGGTATGAACGTCCTGACGATCGGGAGAAACCGGCCCACGACGAACGTGAGCATGCCATGCCTCAGGTATACTTCCCGCGTGATCTCCAGGTATTTTTTTCTGTAGAAAAAGCCTTCTTTTCGTCGGTTAAGGTAATCCTTGGCCCAATATCCGAATCCATAGCCGACGGCGGTGCCACTTACAGCAGCCAGGATCACCAGCAAGATCAGCAGCCACACGGGCGTGTTGATATGCGGAGAATTGGAGAGGAGTCCCGCCACAAACAGCAGTGAATCTCCCGGAAGAAAAAAACCGAAAAACAACCCGGTTTCAGCAAAAACGATCACCAGTAACAGGGTCAATCCCCCGTAGACGATGATGGTTTCCGGCTGAAGCAAATCCAACAGCGACAATTCCATGTGTTGGGTTTATTTATAAGAGTGAACTTGAGAGGTCACCCGCGGTGCGGGCAGGTGGCCGGAATGGCCGAAGGGGTCCTAGGGCGCGTTGGCCGTGAGGACAACGTAAAAAGGATTTGAGACAAGTTGGGGAACCGTCTCTTTAGTAGCGGTGCGAAGGGTAATCGCGACATGCCACCCTATGTTGGAAGGCGACGGCAAGAGGCCGGCGGATGCCTTATCGATCAGCCCGCTGGTTCCCAGTTTGGTGTTGCGGATGATAATCGGAACGGCTGGTTCTGAGGGGACATTGAGGCGCGACTCGTCATGACGCTTGTCGTCGGCCTCTTCTTCAGTACCGGGATACACCTGTACGGAAATGAAAGTCAGGAACAACGCCAGAAGGGCGATTCCTGAAATGCGTCGTACGGGGTGGTTGGTTATAGTCATAGCCGATGGGCAAGATAGACATTTCGGAAAAAAATTCAATCCGGTATTTGACACAAGTATGAACGTACGAATACTTGTTCGGTTCCCGTAAAAAATAAAAGTTCAGTCTGCTGCCACACGTGTAGAATGTATTGCCCGGTTCGGAAACTTTTCAAAGAGTGTCCCTGTTCAAGTACCGTAATCGTTATGAAACAAAATGATTAGTTTAAATGAAGGAAGATTTACTGAATGAACTTCTTCGTGAAGGGGAGAACACAAGAAAACTACTTAAGGCTGTACCCGATAGCGCGCTGAACTGGAAGCCTTCTTCCATGAACTGGACCACCGCGAAGTTGGCATCACACATAGCCGGGTTGTATGATTGGTATTGGGCTGTTGTGGAATTGGACGAGCTCAACTTAGATACGTACGTATATGATAGAGGGGATATTTCCGTCGCAGCCAACATTGTGGCCAAGTTCGAAGAGAATTTTGAGAAAGCGCGGAAGGTGTTGGAATCACTTGACGAGTCGAAGTTGTCGGGTACCTGGAAAATGACGAAAGGCGGACATGTCGCCATACCGCCCATCAAGAAGAGCGAGGCACTACGGTATACGATTCAAAACCACATTTACCATCATCGGGGTCAGCTGGTTACGTACTTGCGCGCCAGCGGCAACACCGTACCGGGTCTTTACGGTCCGACAGCGGAAGAAAGAAAATCGGATTCATAGTTCACGAATTGAGCGTCGGGTAGCATGACACCCGTACGTTACTCATCCCTCACAGCGAAGGCGCCATGTCGCAAAGGAACGCTAAGTAGCATCAGTCCTTTTGTGTTCCTTCGCGTCGTTGCGCCTTTGCGGATTGAGCACCCGCCGTAGCCTTAGCGTAGGCAAGCCCACTGCCTACTCACATAAATTATTCGCGTGTCTAAACGACATCCTCCACGCGCCATTCCTCTTTAGCCAAATATTCGTAAACCTTCTTTTTATGGTCTGTCCCGCCTGCGGGACGTCGCCGGTGAACACAACTTCCTCGCTTCCCATGGTGATGGCCAGGTCTTTTCGAATTGTGATGTGTTCAATGTCTCGCGTGAAGGATGTGAATCGTATGGTGCCGCTGTTCATCATAACGAATAACTCCTGACTTGTTGTCGTGATCTTATTAATATTAGAAGGAGGGTTTACTGTAAAGTCGTCCGCCCAGATTTTGCGTAGTGTCGCGGTGTCGGCGTTGAACATAGCCACGCGTTCTCTGTCTTCGATGTCCCTGATCTCGCGTTCGACTTTTGATGATTGACGTTGCCCGTAAATGCATACCGCATTTGCAAGCATCAGAAAGAGGATGATTGTTTTTTTCATGGCATTGTGAGGTTAACGGGGCAAAGCTATTGGGGAGGAGGAGTGAGGTGGTGGTAAAAATCGGACATCCTGAGCTACAGCACAGAGGCACGCAGGGCACGGTGTTACACAGAGAATTATTTTTTTCAATGATTAGCGATTGGCGATTAGCGATAATTAGCGATCAGAGATTTTCTATTTCGCTAATGCTGGGGAACACCCGCGTGCCGGACCCCTTTAGGGGACTAAGGGGCGTGCGCGGGCGCGGCTGATTTGGGCTATTGAGCTACGAGGTACGATTCGCGATCTACGAACTGTAAAGGCGCAGAAGACGCTCGGGTGCGTGGGTATCCTGATGCACCCAGAGATTCGGCGTGGCGAGGGAAAATTCTTTGAAATCTTTGGCCAGGTGTTGGTAGTCGGTGTAACCAAACACGACCGCCACGCTGAGCCAGTCGATGTGAGGATGGGCTTCCTTGTATTTGTAGGCGTTGAAGAAGCGGGCAATACGACTGAAGATTTTAGGTCCTGCGCCAATACGCTCGACAAATTTTCGGTTGAATTGTCGTGTACCTAAACACGCTTGGTCCGCAAGCCAGTCGATAGATGCTTTACCTGCATGATTCAGCAAGTAAGACACGGCTTTATCCAAAGGATGGCCTCCAACTTTCGACTGCCTGATTTTCCTGGTAAGGAAATTCTCCACAATCCCGATCATCTCCTGGTAGGATAACGCATTGGCAAGGCGGTCGTTGACTTCAGTCGTTTCGAGTCCGAGAGTGGACTCCGCATCGAACCACGTGTCGGAGAATTCATTCAGGGGAATTCTTAACAATCGGAACAATGCACCCGGATGAAAGTTGATTCGGAACATCAGGTATTCTCGTGTGAGGTGAAAGTTGTAGCGCGACAGTTGTTGCCCGCAAATCGACATTGCCGGTGCGGCGTGTTGTTCCCCGCTGATGGCATTATACATGACCAATCCACCTCTGGGAAGAAACGCCATCGCCTGTTCCGGTCTCGGCGCAAACGCCTTTACGGGAATGGGCTTGTCCTTATCGAACACGAAATGCGCGATGAGGTAGTCGCGGACGAATTCCCTTAGCGCGGGGTTGGGTGGAAGGTATTGGTAGATCATGGGGGGATCCGTGAGAGAAGATAGTGGATTTCGCGGTCCTGGTCAAGGTACGGCGCGCGGGGCAATCCGCTCAATCAAATAATATGGAAACCCAATGCTCCATCTCCAACCTCGCCCTCCGTCTATCTCCCCTTTGCACCGCCAGCGCGTCACCTGTGTATTCAAGGATATCGAGTGCGTGCGCCGCGAACGCATGTTCATCCCGTTTGTTGTACATGACGATCTCGTCGGCGGCGAGGTCGTGTGAAAAATGCCGAAAGTAAACATTATACACCTCGCCGTTGGGTTCGTAGCAATACTCACGTATGCCGACGACGCCCGGAGATATGTCGCCATGCAGCGCCTGAAGGGAAACTGGGTAGCGACCGTAACGTTCGAAATGATTTTCAATTTCCTGTATCAGCGCCTCGCTGTTTCGTATGGCGATGTTACGCGAATGGTTTACAGCCTCTCCGATGAAGAGGACTCGCGCTGTCACAACGATCAGCGGAATCAGGATCATATAAAACGGCGCCATGGTGCGATTATCCTTTGTGAATAATTCTTCGGTGCGCCTCCAGGTGTGGATGATCATTCCCAAACTGACGACCAGAAATGCGATTGCGAACGAGGGGTTGTCTCCCGCCAGGGGAATGAGTGAAACGATGATCATAAGGAGACCGAGGACAATGAGTGATGCTTTCCTAAAGTTTTCCTCCCGCTTTTCCGCTCCAGGCTTTCCCGGACCAGACAGCAGCCAAATGCCTCCCAGTAGAACCAACAGCAATCCTCCATAGCTGCCAATCTGTACCATAGCCGATATCGTCACCGCGAGTTGATCGTATGATCCCGGCATGTAGGGACGAAACATGAGGAACACTAGTGCACCTGCGATAAGGGCATTGTATATGAGGTGACGGAACATGGTTTGATAGGGGCAGTTGCAGTTGCAGAAGCAGATGCAGTAGTGAAGGTACGAAATTAAGGGGATTGATAGGCACTTGGTAATCGGTCCCTGTTTCTAGGCGTTCTCTATGTGCCCTATGTATGTGGTTCAGTCCCTGTCTCCGTCAGGACACATAGAAAGGGCGGTGTGAGTGTGAGTGCGAACCAGGTAGTAAGAAGTAAAAGGTGATCGGCAATCAGTGGGATGTGGTAGAGACGCCCGACTCGGGCGTCTTACGAAAAAGATCCCAATAAGTGATCGGTGATGGATGCGGCGCCATGGCAAATCCTATATGAAACCTATGTGTTGGACCCTGAGCGTCCAGCCTGCGATGGACCTGGAGTATTTTTCAGTTGCCGTGTTGTTTGACCCGCACCGTGGGCAGATGGGATTGTCTTCAGCGTCTTCGAGTTGGTAGTCGACCTCAAGTTCCGCTTCCGATTTTTCCCTGAGGATTTTTATTGCCTCTTCCGCGTATTTTTCAGGCACTCGGAGTTTAATTCCCCCTACGGCATTGTTAAGGGTTTATTGTATCGTCACCGTATTTTCATCGTACCGTTCCTCTTTCCTTTCTGTGCCAGTCCAGTCTAGATCGCCTCCCATGGCTCATGCCATTGGAGTGCTGTGCCATGTGCAAACTCCAGACCGACTCTGTTAACGGTCACGGTTATATCTGCCGGATCGATTTGTTTGGTCGATAGCACATCCTCATATCGGTGTATGAATTTTTGACCGGGCCTGAAGGCGGATTTACTGACATTCACTACTTCCAGTAAGGTTCCCTGTGCATCTCTAACAAGTAGTGAGCACGTCATTTGTGCGATCTCTTTATCGCTGATGTTTTCAAATTCGATTTCGTACAGATGACTATACCATCTTGTTGTGTATGAGTAAGCGGGGGTGGTGTGTACCTTTACTTTCGATAGCTGGACATGCTTAAGGAAATCGTTTCTCACTGCTTCATTTAGGCTGTCGACACGCCTTTGTTCCATCGAGTTCAGTTCGCGTTGATAGTCGAGCACACCAGACACATCGAAGAGCTGCCAATAGGGTCCCTTATCACGCATACGTACTTTCAGAGTGA
>JAJJPK010000009.1:0-30572 GCA_032907565.1 Cyclobacteriaceae bacterium
GGCGGATACAACGCTTGCCAAAGAGGATCGCTATGTGTTCGTGGTGAACGAGGCGGCAGTTCGGGGGCTCGGCTTTGCAAGCCCGGAAGAAATCCTTGGCAAGCGAATAACGGTAGGTCTGGATGACATAACTGCCCCGGTCGTGGGCGTGGTAGAGGACTTTCATACAGCGTCCCTTCGCGAACCGATAGGACCGGTTGTTTTGATGAATTTTCCTTCCCTGTATTTCAGTGCGGGCATTTCCGTACAGACGAGCAACCTGCAGGAGACGGTTGATTTCATACAGAAGACCTGGAGTGATATTTATCCTGAGTACTACTTCGAGTACCAATTCCTCGATGACCACATCGCGGATCTGTATCGACAGGAAGCCCGCCAGCTTGTACTGTTCAGGATATTTGCTGGCATATCGATTTTCATTGGATGCCTGGGGCTATTGGGTCTCGTTTCCTTCATGGCGAATCAGAAGATGAAGGAGGTGGGTGTCCGGAAAGTATTCGGCGCCACGCTGCCCAGCATTGTGTTGTTGTTTTCGAAAGAGTTTGTGCGCCTGGTCGTCATTTCATTCCGCGCCGCTGGCGTGGTATCTTATGAACCGGTGGCTCGAAAACTTCGAATATCACATCGGCATCCATTGGTCGGTGTTTGCTGTCGGACTGGCAACTACGCTCATTATCGCGTTACTCACAGTCAGCTACCGTTCTGTAAAAGCAGGCCTTGCCAACCCGGTAGATACACTAAGAACAGAATAAGTCGGCGATGAAACGGGGTATGATCGGCAGTTATCTTAAAACCACTTTTCGGCGATTCCGAAAGACGAGGGGTATGCAGGCTGTGAATACCGCAATGGCCAATCCTGTCGACTCACTCAGAAATGAATGATTTAGCAATTCTGACACATTGATCTTATGATCCGGAATTATCTTACGATCGCATTTAGAAACATCCGGCGCAGTCTGGGGTTTACGATAATCAATATTGCAGGGCTTGCTCTGGCCATTACCTGTAGCATTGTCCTGTATCTGCTCATCAGCTTTGTCACGAGCTTTGACAATTATCATCCTGCAGGTGACCGGATCTACAGGATTGCCACGACATCAGACTTTGGTAAGGCCGAATTCGATCACACACCAGGCGTGCCGGCACCCTTGCCAGGCGCACTACGAAGCGACATAGCGGGCATAGAATCGGTACTGTTTATCTCGGGAAAGTGGACGGCGTTGGTCAGCGTAGAGGAAGCGGGCGAGCGACGCATGTTTGAAGAGGAGACCAGTATTGCCTATACCGACTCAACGTATTTTGGATTTTTCAAGCGAGACCTTGTCGCGGGTGACGCGACGCTGGCACAACCGAACCAGGCGGTCATATCCGAAAAATGGGCCAAAAAGTATTTCGGTGACAAAGATCCGATCGGCAAGACCATCCGCATTGACAACGTGCAGGATTTCGTAATCACGGGGATAATGGAAGACTATCCTGCAAATACCAGTTTTCCATTCGAGCTCCTGATGTCATATGAGACGATCAGAATGCAAAAGGAGGCCGCTGAAAGATCGATGCGGGATGGTATAATGTCTGGAGCGATGATCAGTGCTACATCAAACTTTCTCCTGGCGGAAACCCCGCGAACGTCGAAGCACAGTTGGCGGACTTTACAAAAAAGTACAGCGGTGAGGAAGACGCCCGCCACATGAAGCGGTGGCTTCAGCCGTTAAAGGATGTCAAGCACGATACACGATTGTCTAACTACCGCCACCGCACTGTGGGCCGCGAATCGATTTGGGCTATGGGTGCGATTATGGTTTTCCTTCTGGTTACGGGGTGCATCAACTTCATTAACCTGTCGACGGCAGTCGCTGTTCGCAGGTCGAAGGAGGTTGGCATTCGCAAGGTGCTTGGCGGTCAACGCGGCCAGCTGGTTTTCCAGTATCTCAGCGAAACCGCGGTGGTGACGCTTATCGCGATCGTGGTGTCGGCGGGTCTCGCGGAACTCGTCCTGATGAAACTCAATTCGTTTCAGGAACTTGACCTCCATATCGATTTGAGTTCGCCGTCGTTCTGGGGATTCATTATTACCATCTGGATCACGGTCAGTCTGATTTCCGGGCTGTACCCCTCTTTTCTGCTCTCGGGGTTTAGTCCTGCCGTTGCCCTCACGAACAAGCTCACCAATCGTAGCTCGGGTGGATTCACGCTGCGCAGGGCCCTGGTTGTCTTTCAGTTTGTCATTTCCCAGTTTCTGATCATCGGGACGGTCGTTTTGCTCTCGCAGATGAACTACTTCAATACCAAGGATCTCGGGTTCTCCAAAGAGGCGATTGTTACCATTCCGATTCCCCAACGGGATAACCTCACTGCAAAAGCTGCTTTGTTTGCTGAGGTACGTAGTCTCCCCGGTGTGGAAAGCGCGAGCCTTTGCAGCGCGCCGCCATCCAGCGGTGCGGTTAACGTTTCAAGTTTTGAGGTCGATGGCATCGAACGGACGAATAGTGCCGCCCACATCAAGGCGGCCGACTGGGTATACCTTGACTTGTTCGATATCGACCTGCTCGCAGGGAGACCGTTTGACGACATCGATACTGCAAATGCGTGGCTTGTCAATGAGCAATTTGTAAGATGGTTCAATATGGAACCGGAGGAAATCCTGGGCCGGAACCTGCGCATGTGGGGACGGACGCTTCCGATAGTTGGGGTAGTTCGCGACTTCCATACTATGTCACTGGAGCGCCCTATTGAACCCACCATTCTCTGGAAAAATCCAGCCGGATATCGGAATCTGGCAGTAAAAATTCGTCCTGGACAGTTCAATAAAACTATCGATGACATCGAAAGGGCGTGGTCAGCACTTTATCCTGATTTTCTGTTCAGCTATGAATTCCTCGAGGAAGAGATCGCGAACTTCTACCGGGACACACGGCGGATGTCGGTTCTGTTGATCCTATTCTCCGGTGTCGCGATTTTCATCAGTTGCCTGGGCCTGTACGGACTGGTTTCATACATCGCCACAACAAAGGAACGGGAGATCGGTGTGCGCAAAGTATTCGGTGCAAGTACCCGGCAGATTGCCTATATCTTCTCCCGCGAGTTTGTACTGCTTGTTGTCCTTGCCTTTATCGTCGCAGCTCCGCTGTCTGGTTATGTTATGGAGCGTTGGCTCCAAAACTTTGCATATCGCGTTTCGCTGGAATGGTTCATGTTTGCCGCGGGTGTCGGAGTCACGCTGGTAATCGCGACCGTGGCCGTGGGCTATCGCTCCCTGCGCGCCGCTTCGGCACGGCCCGCCGACGTATTGCGGAATGAATAGCCGTAAAGCGGCCAAAGGCCTGCTTTACGGGGCTACACTTAAGAGAAGAAATTATGCTAAGAAATTATATAACCATCGCTGTTCGAAATCTCCTCCGCAACCGGTATTTCACGGCAATTAACATATTGGGTTTGGCCATTGGCCTGGGGTCGTGCATCCTGATCTTTTCCTATGTAAAGCATCAGCTCAGCTTCGATAGTGACCATCCCCACGCGGACCGCGTGTACCGCGTGAACCAAACGGCCATCTGGACGCCGGAGGGTGGGATTATGAGTTCCACCAGTCTTCCTTTGGCCTACACGTTGAAAAGGGAATTTCCGGAGGTAGAGGATGCCACACGCATCAACACGCCGATGCCGCAGCTGGTCCGCTATGATGCCGGCGGGGGAGAGGTAACGGCGTTTTTCGAGAGGTCGATTTTGGCGGCGGATTCCAATTTCTTTTCCTTCTTTGCTTTCCCTTTGCGCGAAGGTAACCCCGAGACGGCTTTACACGGCGTAAATAAAGTGGTGCTATCGGCAGAAGCTGCAGAGAAATTTTTTGGCGACGAGCCTGCACTTGGAAAAACGTTGCTGATAGGCGACGATCGCATCCCGATAGAGGTAAGCGGAGTTACCGAGAAGCAGCCGGAGAACATACACTTCCATTTTGACTACCTGCTCTCGATGTACACGAACCCCGCGATCCGGGAGTTTGAGTGGAGTTGGATATGGACACAGGTGGTGACGTACATCCGACTTAAGCCCGGAACGGATCCAATGGCACTCGAGAAAAAATTTGAGACACTGGCATCGCGACATGTTGCGCCGACATTCGCGCGGTTCGGTATCGCCTACGAAGACTTCATACGGGGAAAGGATGGTTGGAATTTCTACCTCCAGCCCCTGCGTGATGTGTATTTATACTCCACTAAGATCGGAAACCGGGTGGGCGTGATCGGTGACATACGGTATGTCTACATTTTCAGTGCGGTGGGCGTGTTCGTCATGTTGCTGGCTATTATCAATTTTGTAAACCTCGCGACCGCACGGTCTGGAAGCCGCAGTAAGGAAATAGGGGTAAAAAAAGTGTTGGGTGCGCGCCGTGGAGCGATGGTGACGCAATTCCAATTGGAGAGTATTGTGCTCACCCTTCTTGCGGGCGTACTGAGCCTGGGTATTGTCGAGCTGCTTCGGCTTGCCGTTGCCCGCGGCCTCGGGTTGGAAATCCCTTTCCTGTCCGTTTGGGGAGCCGATGCGCTGTGGTTTTTTCCTTTGCTTATCCTCGGTGTGGGCATGCTCGCCGGGGCGTATCCAGCCTTTTACCTGACAAACCTCGAACCCGTCAGGGTGCTTAAGGGAAAGATGACCGGTGGCCAGGGACGATCGGGCTTGCGAAATGCACTTGTGGTTGTGCAGTTCGCCATCGCCATCGGATTTATTGTTGCCACGATAGTCGTGTACCAGCAACTCGATTACGTGAAGCGCGTTGACCTGGGTTTCAACCAGGAAAACGTGCTGGTTGTGAATCACGCAGACAAACTCGGCGAACGGATAGATATCTTTCGCGAGAAGGCGTCGGCCATGAATGGCGTCGTCAGCGCCTCAATTGCCATGGACGTACCGGGACGCGTTCCCCTGGAAGACATATTTATGCGGGAAGGAAGCGAGGAAAAGTATCCTGTGGCGCTTATGCAGATGGATGAGTATTTCCTGGAGACGCTGGATATGGAGCTCGTCGCCGGATCGGGATTCGCGGAAAACGATGAGTCGGACAAGCAGAAGGTGCTCATCAATGAAACCGCTGCCCGGCTTTTCGGTTGGGAACCAGAGGCTGCCGTAGGCGAGATGATCAGCTATATGGGCGACGAGATGACGCCGAAAGAGGTTAAAGGCGTAATCCGGGACTTTCATTTTCAGACGCTCAGGGCAAGCATTAGCCCGGCAATTTTTTATCACACTAACACCAAAACCTGGAACGACAATCGCATTGTGGCGCTGAAGATCACAGGGGAAGGCGTGAGTCGGCTCATCGCGGAACTCCAGGATACCTGGAACGAACTCATTCACGATGCGCCTTTCGAGTACAGCTTCCTGCGCGAAGAATGGGCGCGAAAGTATCAGCAGGACGAAAAGCTGGGTGGAATGTTTACTCTGTTCACCGGTTTGTCGTTGCTCATAGCAATGATCGGTATGGTCGGGCTCGTGACCTATTCGGCTGAACAACGAAGGAAGGAGATCGGTATCCGAAAATCGCTCGGCGCCACAGCGACGCAAATGGTGCTTCTCCTAAACGGGAACTTCACAAAACTCATCCTGATCTCCTTCGCCATTGCCGTCCCGCTCTCGTGGTATGCCATGCACCGATGGCTGCAACAGTTTACCTATAAGGTCGACATCAGCGTCTGGGTGTATGGCATTGCCGGCATAGCGATCATCCTTCTCACATGGATCACTGTCAGTTATCAATCCATTCGCGCAGCACTGACAAATCCCGCCGAAGTGCTAAAGGAGGAATAGGTGCGGTAGAAGATGCATATTCTTGTTTCCTTATTCCCGCATTCCTCCTAAATTCGGGAAACAACCCCGCCTATGATCTGTAGATTGATGATTGTGGTGTTTGCCAGCATGGCCACTATGCCGGCATTTGCACAGGAGGCCTTTTCGTCCAACCTTCCCATCGTGATCATCGACACCCACGGTCAGACTATCCTGGATGACCCCAAGATTATGGCCGACATGAAAATCATCGACAACGGCCCGGGGATGATCAATAAAATCGACGATCCTGCCAACGATTACGACGGAAAGATCGGGATTGAAATCCGTGGCTCGACTTCACAGATGTTTCCCAAGAAACAATACGGCATTGAACTATGGGACGAGGAAGGTGAAGGTATCGACGCTCCTATTCTCGGCATGCCCGAGGAGGAAGACTGGGTGCTTTTCGCTCCATATAACGACAAGGCGCTCATTCGCGACGCATTGTCTTACAAGCTTGGCCGCGACATGGGTCAGTATGCCTCCAGGCAACGCTTTTGTGAAGTTGTGATCAACGGCGAATACATGGGCTTGTTCGTGTTCTTCGAGAAAGTGAAACGCGACAGCAAACGCGTCGACATCGCCAAACTTGATCCCGACGAAATCAGCGGAGATGACCTCACAGGAGGCTATTTGTTTAAGATAGACAAGTTTACCGGCAGCGGGGGCGATGGTTGGGAATCAAAACATCCTCCTTTGTATCGATCCGGTAACCAGACCATATTTTTTCAGTACGAAGATCCGGATGCGGAGGACATCGTGCCCGAACAGAAGCAGTACATCAAATCGTTCATGGACGAATTCGAGGATGTGCTGGCGAGTGAAAACTATAATCACCCGACCCAGGGCTACGCGAAATACATCGACGTTGAATCTTTCGTCGATTACTATCTCATCAATGAACTTACTAAGAATGTTGACGCGTACCGACTGAGTACGTTCATGCACAAGCAGCGCGACTCCGACGGAGGAAAACTCCGGATGGGGCCTATTTGGGATTACAACCTGGCTTTTGGCAACGTCGACTACTGCCTTGAGGGAAACCCGGAAGGTTTTGTGACGTCGTTTAACTCCGTGTGTCCCGACGACTTCTGGCTGATACCCTTCTGGTGGTCGCGGTTGCTGTCTGACCCTGCCTTCAGGGTAAAACTCAATCAGCGTTGGGATGAGCTTCGCGCGGGACCGTTCAAGACAGAGACGATTCTCACCTATATCGACTCCGTTGTAACTGTCCTCGATGCAGCCCAGGAGCGTAACTTTCAGCGTTGGCCTGTATTGGGCGAATACGTGTGGCCTAACTATTATGTAGGAGAGACGTTTGAGCAGGAAGTTACCTGGCTCAAGGACTGGGTTGTTGCCCGGTTACAATGGCTGGATACATACCTTCCGGGAATCGTGACAGCCGTTCCCGAAAGGTTGACTGTTACCGTTCATCCGCGGGTATTTCCTAATCCCTTTCAGGAGTCGCTTACCCTTGAATACACCCTCGAACGTCCCGGCCAGGTTTCCGTTGAACTCGTGGACATCACCGGTCGCAGCGTAGGTGTCTATTCCCAAGGCTATCTCGGGCCCGGCCATTATCGCCTTATCCTGGACACGTCGGACTATCCCGCCGGGATGTATCACTATGGTTTCTTTTTCAACGGTACGGAACGATTGACCGGCAAACTGATCAAACCCTGATCGGGAACCGGTCTCGCCACCGCGATTGCCATGCATGAAAGCGGGGTTACCACACATCCAATAATTGTTAACTGTCGGTACAACGCTGGCTATCTTTCCCGTACTGATACCCCGGCATCGTTCAACACGCAGTCTATGAAACCCATTCTGACCGTCCTTTTAGCCCTATGTCTGGGCACCACTTTGGCACAACCTCGTGTCGGCATCTTTACGCACAGCAAAGACATTGGAAATCCCCGGAACAAGGGAAGCGCAACCTTTGATGATGCGACACAGACCTATACGCTGACCGGATCAGGCTACAACATCTGGTTTGAGCGGGACGAATTTCATTATGTCTACAATGAGCTGGGTGGTGACTTCATCATTACCGCCAACTTCCAGTTCCTCGGCCAGGGAACAGACCCGCACCGCAAGATCGGGTTGATGATCCGCGAGTCGGACGATGAAAAAGCTGCGAGCATTAACGCGACATTGCACGGAGACGGCCTGACTGTCCTGCAGTGGCGGGAGCTGCGCGGCGCATACATGAGGGATCCTGAGGATGAAATTTTTCCTCCAAAGAACAACTACACCATACTTCAGCTGGAACGGGCAGGAAAGGAAATCATTATGCGGGCAGCTCATCCCGGTGAGCCGCTTCAGGTGATCGGTTCACACGCAATGACAGCGTTTGGTGATTCCGTGCTCGTAGGCCTTTTCATTTCGTCTCACAATCCGGACGTCGTTGAACAGGCGTTGGCCTGGAACGTTCGGATCGACCGACCTGTGGCTGATGACTATAATCCAGGACGTCAGGGGTGGCTCGGTTGCCGGTTGGAGACCATGAACGTATTCGACGGCAAGAGAAAAGTGATCTTTGAAAAGGACGGACGTTTTGAAGCACCGAACTGGACACCCGACGGCAAGTCGCTCCTGATTAACATGGATGGCTTGCTCTATTCAATTCCCGTAAACGGTGGTGAGCTTACACAGATCAACACCGGTGCGGCAAACCGGCTGAACAACGATCACGTCATCTCATTCAACGGCAAGTTACTTGGCGTCAGCAGTTCACACGAGACCAGGGGTTCTGCCATCTACGTGCTGCCTATAACGGGAGGTGATCCACGTCCAGTCGTGACGGAAACGCCTTCCTACCTCCACGGCTGGGCTACTAACAATCGCGAGGTGGTTTATGTTGCTACACGCCCGGATAACCCGACATACGACATCTATCGCAAAGCTATCGATGGAAAGAGTCCGGAAATGAAACTTACCGACACAGGTCCGGGCGAACATGTCGACGGTTGCGAGTATTCCCCGGATGGCAAGTACATTTATTACAACGGAAGCGAATCGGGTACGATGCAGCTCTGGCGTATGAGACCGGACGGCACGGGCAAGGAACAGCTTACCTTCGACCAGTACAACAATTGGTTCCCGCACATTTCACCCGACAATAAATGGATTGTATACATTTCGTTCCCGCCGGATATTCCTGTTAACAGCCACCCTTCGTACAAGCGCGTAGAGTTGAAGCTGATGCCGGTATCCGGTGGCGCGCCCAGGGTTATCGCTTACCTGTATGGCGGCCAGGGAACCATCAATGTTCCGTCGTGGTCACCTGATAGTAAGAGTATAGCGTTTGTAAGCAACTCCGGTCGGTAAAGCAGGCCGGTGGCCGCTTTACGGTTAGTGTTGAAGTGGGTGATTCCTTATGATGGTGCGAGCGTTTATTTTTTCTTCTCCTTCTTCTTCAACACTTCACTATGAGCTGTTTCCAACGCATCAAGCATTAGTTCACGTGGAATCTTCTCAAGTTCAAAAGTAGTCCATCCCTGCTGGCCGAACTTGTTGGGAACGGGGTAGATTGCGGACTTGTCGTATTGGCAAAAGAGTTTCTGATCTTTCGGACTAAGCTTCAGATTTGCCTTTGCCGTCGGTTCATGAAGGCTCGCGAAGATGCGTTTACCTGTCACCTTATAAGCCAACCGCTCAAAATGAGGCCCCTCCTCCGTACCAGGAAAGGACAAAGCAAGTTCCTTGAATTCCGCTACTGTCATCTCCAATCAGAGTATGATCTCACCCCGCTAGTCACTTCAACACACCAATACTACCGCAAAGCGGCCACCGGCCTGCTTTACGGCAACACTCCAACACATTATCATCCTTCAGCGAGTTGCCTTAGGTCGACGGGCACGACTCTCGAGATTCCCTTTTCCACCATGGTAATTCCATAGATCACGTCAGTAGCCGTCATTGTTCGCTTGTTGTGCGTTACGATCACGAACTGGGAATCCTTGCTGAAGTGCCGCACGATGTTGTTGAACTTGTCGATGTTGGCGTCGTCGAGGGGGGCGTCAACTTCATCGAAGATACAGAACGGCGCTGGCTTGAGCAGGTACATGGAGAAAAGCAGTGCCGTGGCCGTCAGGGTTTTTTCTCCACCGCTGAGCTGGTTGATCGTGAGTGGACGCTTTCCTTTGGGCTTGGCAATGATGTCGATGTCTGAGTCGAGCGGTGCATCGGGATTTACAAGCCTGATATCGCAGTCGTCCTCCTCATTGAACAGTGAGCGGAACACGACCTTAAAGTGCTCGCGCACCTGGTTGAACGCGTCCATGAAGGTCTGGCTTGCGGCGGTTTCTATCTCGCTGATGGTGCTCATGAGCGATTCCTTGGCTTTCATGAGGTCGTCCTTCTGAGCGAGGATGAAATCATTGCGCTCCTTGATTTCCTGGTACGCCTCCATAGCCATCGGGTTGATGGGGCCCATGTTGTCGAGACGGTCCCGCATCTTGGATACTTCGGCGCGAAGTTTTTCTTCGTCAGTTTCGGCGAGGGCTTCGTCGGCGGCGGCCGACTGTTCGAGAAGGGTATCCAGGTCGACCTTAAACTCAACGGAAAGACGTTCCTTTACCGAGTTGAGTTCAAGCTTGTTATCGTTAAGCTCATTGTGCAGCTGCATCAGCACGGCGTCGATGTTCTCGCGCTTGTGCTGAATGTCGCGTAATTCTTTCTCCAGTGTATCGATGGTACCCCGCGCCTCATAATAGGCCGTCTCTGCTTCGTTCAGGCCCTTCTCCATCTCGTCCTTTTCCGCGTACATCGCGACGAGCGTGTCATCGCCTGTTTGCGTGCTTTCGACGATCTGGCGGGTCTCTTCTTCGTTCTTTCTGAGTTCTTCCACATTGGCCTCGATCCGCGCGCCACTTTGGTCCATGGACTCCTGCTTGTAGGAGATCTCCTGCGTGATGCTCTTCACGCGGTTTTCCTGCTGGTGGAAGAGGATGTTCTGCTCATTAAAGGCGGCCGACTTGTGGCTCAGCAGTTCATTGTCGTTTGCCAGCCGGTCTGCTATCTCAGCAAGTTTGGCTTCGGCTTCTTGTAGTTCGTGCTGAGCAGCCGCCGCCTTAGGGCGGAGGTCCGTAAGTTCCTGGGTGAGCAGATCAATTTTTTCCAGCATGTCCTCACGCCGGAGGTCGGCGTTGCTGAGCATCTCAGAGAACTGTTCGCGCTTGGTGCGCACCGATACATGTTCTTCTGTGATCTGCCGAATGGTGTTTTGCAGTTCTTCGATCTGGTTCCGGAGGCCGTTATTGCGGAGCTTTTCCAGATCGCGTTGCCGGTCGAGCAGCGACTGCTTGATCTCCTCGAGCTTGGTCGAGAGGGTTTTTATTTCCTTCTCCAGCTTTTCCAGGTTCCTGGCACGGCCGATCTTTTTTCCTTCGAAGAGTCCGACCGATCCACCGGAAATGCTAAAGCGCTTGCGTATGACCTTACCGCTCTTGGTGATGAACGTGTTCACATCCCCGGGCGGTATCGTCTTTACGTCGCCTTCATGGATGTATACCCTGTCGAGGATATACGCCATGAGTTTGCGGTATTTGGGATCGAACTCGATGATTTCCGTTGCCGGAAAAGCGTTGTCGTAAAGTGTAGAACTGGAAGGCTCGAATGAGTCGAATGCGTCCAGGATGAAGAAGTGCGCCTTGCCTTTCGACGCGTCGCTGAGGATGTTGATGGCCTCATAGGCTTCCGACTCGTGGTCGACGATGTAATAGTTCAGCCAGGGCTCCAGGTAGTTCTCGATGGCAATGCGATATTCCTCCGGACAGGTAAGTATGTCGGAAAGCAGCGGTGCTTTCTTGCTGACCTTCTTTCGGAGGAATTTGATCGCCTCCGGAAATCCTTCCAGGTTTTCTACGAGAGACTTGGTCAGGTTGTATTCGTTCTGTCGCGCGTCGAGCTTGCGACCTGTCGCCGTCATCTCTTCCCGAATGACTTCGATCGTCTTTTCAGTGGTAGCTATGCGAGCCAGTACGTCCTCTTCTTCCTTTTTCAGCGTCTCTATGTGGGCCGTGTGGCGCGCCATTTCCTCTTCAAGGACGACAAGCTTTTTCTCGAATTCCGCGAGGCTTGCGTTTTGTTGGCTGCTGTCGCTGGTCGACTTCTCCAACTCCTGTTTGAGAGAGGCGATCTGGATCTCGCGGATCTCTACGGCTTTGTTCAGCTCATAGCTTTCATCCTGCCGCTCCCGTTGTCGCTGGCGGAAGGCGTCGGCTTCCTGCTGCAGTTGCTGCGTCTTGAGCTTCTGCTCCTCGTATTCTTGCTTGAGGATGTTCCGCTTTTCTTCAATTTCGTTGAGTATAAGGACGGCCGTCGCCTTTTCTGCCTCAAGGCTCTCAATACTGAATTTTGCTCGTTCGTTGCTCTTGCGGTCCTGTTCGATCTGGTCGCGCAGGCTCGATGCCCGGTCGCCCAGATACCGCAGCCGTTCATTGCGGATCTGCTTCTCGTTCTCGTACTGGCGTATCCTGCCGACGAACTCGTTGATGGCTTTTTGTCGTGACGAAAGCGTCTTCTCGCGATGGACGAGGTCGGCCTTGGCACTTTCTATGGCTGCCTCTTTTTCGGCGATGGCCGCGCTGAGTGCTACTTTCTGGTCGTTCTCACTCGCGATGCGCGCGCTTATGCTATCGAATTTTTCCTTTTGCTTCTGGACGACGAGGCGCGCCAGCAGGATGCTCTTTTGCTTATACTCTTCCTTTAACCGGTAATATGTTTCTGTCTGTTTAGCTTGCTTTTCCAAGCTCTTCATATTCTTCTCGATCTCGAAGAGCAGATCTTCCACGCGCTCCAGGTCGGCATCAGTATCCTCCAGCTTGCGCATGGTTTCTTTCTTCCTCTTCTTGAACTTGGAGATGCCCGCGGCTTCTTCGAACAACATCCTCCGGGAATGGTCCTTATCGTTCAAAAGATCATCCACCATGCCCAGTTCGATGATGGCGTAACTGTTGGAAGCAACACCAGTGTCAAGGAAGAGGTTGGTGATGTCTTTGAGTCGACACGTAACGCCATTGAGCAGGTATTCGCTTTCCCCGGACCGGTAAAGCCGGCGGGTGATTGTGACCTGGGAATATTCGGTAGGGAGGATGTTTTTCGTGTTGTTGATCGTAAGGGATACTTCCGCCATCTGCTGGGCTGCGCGCTGGCTCGTACCGTTAAAGATGACGTTTTCCATCTTTTCGGAGCGGAGGGCGCTTGTTTTTTGCTCACCGAGAACCCAGCGTATGGAGTCTACCACATTGGATTTTCCGCATCCGTTCGGGCCCACGATCCCGGTAATGCCCTCGTCGAAATTGATCACTACCTTATCCGCGAAACTCTTAAATCCCTTTATCTCCAGCTTGGCTAATTGCATCCTCTGCAGTGATTGAAAGTAAAAAAGACCGACCCCGGCAATGTGATGGTGAGCGGTCGGCAAAGATAAATCACTGCCCAGATCAATTCAAAGAAAAATATCCTGCGCCTCTGTTTTCCCAACTAGCGCCGTGACAGGTCACCGACTAAAGCCGCATTAGCCCCCAAAAGTTAGTCGCTGATCCGTGATCCGATTTTTTTGATAGCTTTGTACAGCATGGATAGTTTTCAGTTCTGGCTATACGTCATTGTGGCGGTCATCTACCTGGTCAGTAAGGCCATCCAAAAGAGCAATCGCCAGGCTCGTGAGCAAGGCCCCAGGAAACAGCGGCCGCCTCAGGAGGAGGGGACTGAACAACTGCCACCCATAACGTTCGAGGAACTCCTTCGCGAGATTACGGAGGGAAAACAGCGGAAGACGGCAGCCCCGCCGCCAAAACCCGCGCCCCAGCCGCGACCTGCACAAAAGCCTGTTGCCCGTGAGTATGTCGACTACGATGAAGACATTGAAGATGAGGTAAAAAGCCTCGAACGGGTCAATTACGACACTGACAGGGAGGCCGCGACCTTACAGGTGTATGAACAGGCAAAGCGCCAGGCAGAGCTGAAATCTTCGCTGGAAACCCTCAGATCCTCGCTCAAGAGCATTGAATCCACCCCGACGGTCACGGTTCGGGGCAAAAAGAGAAATCGGCTGCTCGAGGAATGTGTCAGAGAATTGAGAAGTCCGTCCGGTTTGAAGAAGGCAGTTGTGCTGAATGAGATACTGAGACCAAAATTTTAGTGCAAAAAATCGTTTTTTTGATGTAATATTACTCGGATAGGGAAGTGATTTTTTAAGCATGTTTAATTTTTTGATCTAAGAGGTCCATAGCTGATCTTTGATTTTTGGAGCCTTAGGTTACTTATTTTTTGATAAGGTGATTCAATTGAGCCTGTATATACTTTTTAATTCTCACTTGAAATGCAGCTTTCCAAACCCCTGATCCTTTTTGGTTTACTTCTGTGTTTGATTCCTGCCGTAGGCCATGCGCAGTGCGAGCCGGCTATCGATGTAACGTTTCATCAGGTGTCGGCAGACAGCTACACCGTTTTGCTTCGCTCAGAGCAGGGAAGTCAGACGGTGGATGCTATGCTGCACGATCTCTATGCTGGCAAGGCAGTTCAATCTAAGCGGATCAGCCTTTCAGGTCGCGAAACAGAAGTCTTCACCAATGTTAAACCATCACTTTACACAATTTATGTAAAGCGGGATGGGTGTGATGAATATAGGAGCCTGGGCTCAATTGAAGGAATAAAAATTGGCCAATAGTTATTGACATAAGACTTCTACATGACCCGGTTATTTTTTAAGCTACTTGGATCCGGTCTGGCAATGGCCCTCATGCTGGGTGTCGCGAAGCCTGCTTATGCGCAATGCCCGACGGTCGTATCACGAACGAATACAGACGTCTCCTGCTTTGGCGCCAATGATGGAACGATAACGATCACCCTTTCCACGGATGTCGATAATTTTGAGCTCTTCGACAACTTCCTGGGAAGTTTTGTTACAATCTCCGTTACGGAAAACGAAACACCGAACAGCGTAACGTACTCCGACCTTTACCCTTCATCATACCAGGTTGTAGCCTTCAAAGGAGGTTGTCCCACACTGCAGATTTCAGACGGCCCCGGCGGAATCGAAATCACCGAGCCTGCACAGCTGGCTGTCTCCGTGGATGCCATTGATCCGGATTGCGACACATCCATCGGGTCGGGCACCGGGAGCATAGACATCACGGTCACCGGCGGCACTGCTCCATACACATACCTATGGTCAGACGGCGCCACTTCCGAAGACCGCACCACGCTTGATGCGGGCAACTACCACGTAGACATTACCGATGCCAACGGCTGCGTAATTGGTACCGATGCCGTAGTACCCGTAATCACGCAAGCCGAAGCAGGGCCGGACCAGAATGTCTGTGCTGACAATACCGTCCTCGCCGCCAATAGCCCGGGCACTGGTGAAATGGGAACGTGGACGGTAATCTCAGGTTCCGGATCCTTCAGTAACCCCAGTTCTCCGACATCGTCTGTCGGCGGCCTCGCCTTCGGAGACAATGTGTTCCGCTGGACTATTACTGACACTGGCGGCATCTGCTCCGGAACTTTCAGCGATGTCACGATCACCCGGTTTACGCCTGCTTCTGTGGATGCAGGCGTGCCTATTACAATCTGTGCCGGAACCACAGCTACGCTTGCTGGTACCATCGGAGGAGCAGCAACCAGCGCCACCTGGTCGACGGCTGGTGATGGCTCATTTAATAACCCTGCGCTGCTCAATGCAATTTATACTCCCGGCCCGAACGACATAGCCGCTGGCTCCGTCGTGCTGACACTGACTACGAATGACCCGCTGGGTCCTTGCCCGGCGATGAACGACAACGTGACGATCACCATCGACGCGGTGGCGACCGTCAATGCAGGTTCTGACCTCACGATATGCGAAGGTGAAACCGCCACCATGGCAGGCACGTTCGGCGGTGTGGCTACGGGTGTAACATGGAGCACAAGCGGTGATGGATCGTTCGATGTAATCACCAATCCCAATGCCATTTACACTCCGGGACCTAATGATATTGCGAACGGCACGGTAACCCTCACGCTGGCGACTGACGATCCGGCCGGACCGTGTCCCGCGGTCTCTGACGACGTGATCCTCACCATTAACCCTCAGCCCATCGTAGATGCTGGTCCGGACCAAACGATCTGCTCAAGTGGTTCCGCTGTGCTTGCTGGAACCTTCGGGGGCGGAGCCTCTTCGGCAACCTGGTCTACGTCTGGCGATGGAACGTTCGACAACCCCTCGGCACTCAACGCGACATACACCCCGGGGAGTGGCGACATTACCGCCGGGATGGTCACGCTGACCCTGACGACGAACGACCCCGCCGGACCGTGTGTAGCAGAGTCTGACGACGTCATCATTACCATTGAACCGGAGGCCACCGTGGATGCAGGTGCGCCCATCATAATCTGTGCAACGGATACAGCCCCGCTTGCCGGTACCATAGGTGGAAGCGCAACATCGGCTACCTGGACTACAGCAGGTGATGGAACGTTCGACAATGCCACGGCGCTTAATGCGATATATACTCCAGGGCCAAACGACATTTCAGCCGGATCGGTGACGCTGACACTCACAACTGATGACCCCGCCGGCGTCTGCGATGCCGTCAGCGACGATGTGGTAATAACAATCAACCCCGAAGCCATTGTAGACGCAGGCGCACCGCTGTCCATTTGCGAAGGAACAACCGCGACACTTGCCGGGACCATTGGCGGAAGCGCAACCAGCGCAACCTGGTCTACATCGGGCGATGGTACGTTCAACAATGCTAGCCTCTTAAACGCGGTGTATACTCCGGGTCCGGCCGACATTGTCGCTGGTATCGTAACACTAACGCTTACCACGAACGATCCGGCAGGACCTTGCCTCCCGGCCAGCGATGATGTTGTGATAACCATCGATCCTGCGCCGACGGTCGACGCAGGGGCGACGCTGACCATTTGCTCTGATGGCACAGCTGCCCTCGTAGGCGTCATCGGTGGCAGTGCCACGAATGCCACGTGGACTACATCCGGCGATGGCTCATTCAACAATGCTTCGGCACTTAATGCGATCTATACACCCGGACCAAATGACATTGCTGCCGGCACTGTTACACTCACACTGACGACGGACGACCCGGCAGGGGCCTGTCCGGCTGCTTCCGACGACGTCGTAGTCCTTATTAATGCTACTCCTGCTGTCGATGCGGGGGCACCGCTGACCATCTGCGAAGGCGCTACTGCTACACTGGCAGGTGTCATTGGCGGAGGCGCTTCGTCTGCAACGTGGTCGACTGCCGGTGACGGTACCTTCAACAACCCGAGCCTGCTGAATGCCATCTATACGCCGGGGCCTAATGATCTTGCGGCCGGAACGGTTACGCTTACCCTCACCACGGATGACCCGACTGGGCCTTGTGTTGCCGCCAGCGATGACGTTGTAATCACCTTCGACGCTGCGCCGACCGCGGATGCGGGAGCGCCCCAGACGATTTGTGCGACGGACGCCGTTACCCTCGCGGGTACTATCGGCGGTAGCGCAACCACCAGCACATGGACGACATCGGGAGATGGAACGTTTGACGATGCCAGCTCCCTTACGGCGACATACACCCCTGGCGCTGGCGACATCGCCGCAGGGACCGTGACCCTCACGCTTGCAACAGGCGCAACAGCAACCTGTCCGTCGGTTTCAGACGACGTAGTGATCACCATAACACCGCTGCCTACAACAGCTGACGCTGGTCCCGATAAGACCGTTTGCGGACCGACAACCCTGGAAGGTAATGTTCCGGCTGTAGGTACAGGTACCTGGACGATCGTAAGCGGGACGGGAGGAATACTTGATGATCCCAGCGATCCGGCAAGTGGATTTACCGGGAACAGCGGGGAGGTATACGTTCTCGAATGGACGATATCAACCTGCACCACCAGTTCGGACCAGGTGCAGATTACCTTCGACCCGGATAGCCCCACCGTTGCCAACGCGGGAGGTGATCAGACGATTTGTAGCACAGTAACCACCACAGCAACTTTGCTCGCCAACACGCCGACAGTAGGTGTCGGCCAGTGGTCGGTTGTAAGCGGCGCAGGCGGATCCTTTGCTGACGCTTCTTCTCCCGGTACATTATTTACAGGCGTGGCTGGAGAAACCTACGTACTGCGGTGGACCATTACGGCAACCTGCGCGAGCACGAGCGACGACATTACTGTTGTTTTTGAGCCCGGACCTTCCGCCGCCGATGCGGGCACCGATATCCAGACCTGCGGTACCAGCGCCACGCTGGCTGCAGTAGCTCCCACGATAGGCACCGGAGCATGGAGCGTCGTTACGGGCGCGGGTGGCAGCTTCGCGGACCCGTCGGATCCGGCAACACAATTCACGGGCGTTGCAGGAACAACGTATACGCTACGCTGGACAGTAACGAACTCTTGCGGATCGACCACAGATGACGTCGTCGTGGAACTAGAGTCTGCACCTACTACTGCAGACGCGGGACCCGACAAGACGGTCTGCGGTTCAACCAACCTTGAAGGAAACGCACCTCTGATAGGCTCCGGCCTCTGGACTATCACCTCGGGATCCGGTGGCGTCATTGCTGATCCTTCCAACCCAACGAGCGCATTTAGTGGAGTGGGAGGCACGGCCTATACGCTGGTATGGACCATTAGCAATGGAAGCTGCGCACCAAGCACCGATGAAGTAATCATTACACTCGATCCTGATAGCCCGACACCGTCCGATGCGGGACCCGACCAAACCGTCTGCGGCACCAATGCAACCCTCGCCGCAGTTGATCCCGCTGTCGGTACGGGTCAGTGGACAGTCGTGAGCGGCACCGGAGGTTCTTTTGTTGATGACACCGATCCGGCTACAGTCTTCAATGGCACGGCCGGCAGCACTTACGTACTTCGCTGGACGATCACGTCATCGTGTGGATCGTCGGAGGATGAGGTTACGATCGTATTTGAAGAAGCGCCGACAACTGCCAACGCAGGATCTGATCTGCTGAATTCGTGCGGGCCGGTTAACCTTCCAGGCAATACGCCGGCGGTTGGTACCGGGACATGGACTATCGTAAGCGGTACGGGAGGCGTGATATCTGACCCTTCCGATCCGAACTCGGTGTTCCAGGGTACGCCCGGCGCTTCGTATACTTTGGAGTGGACGATCACAAACGGCTCTTGTCCGCCATCGTCCGATCAGCTAGAAGTTTCTTTTGATCTCAATACGCCTACTATCGCTGATGCAGGTCCGGACCAGAACGTCTGCGGCACGGAAGCTACGTTGGCTGCCAACACACCGGTGATCGGTGTCGGCCAGTGGTCAGTTGTCTTTGGTGCCGGAGGTTCGTTTGACGACCCTTCAGATCCTAACACGACCTTCACAGGCGTAGCCGGTACCACATATCAATTGCTCTGGACTATCAGCAATGGGGTAACTTGTACGCCCAGCAACGACGACGTCGTCATCACATTCGATGTTCCGCCGACTGCAGCCGTCGCCGGACCTGACCAACAGATTTGCGGGTCGGTTGCAACACTCGCGGGCAATGCACCTGCTGTGGGTACAGGCCAATGGAGCGTAGTCAGTGGCGGGGGCGGATCATTTGACGATCCGGCAAATCCTACGGCTGAATTTACCGGCGTGCAAGGCACGACATACATCGTGCGCTGGACCATTACCAACTCCTGCGGCGATTCACAGGATGAAGTGGAGATCACCCTCGATCAGATGCCGACGGTGGCTGACGCGGGAGCGGATCAGACGGTGTGTGGTCCTGCAACCCTGGCGGGCAACACGCCCGGTGTCGGTACCGGTACGTGGACCATCGTGAGCGGAGTGGGAGGAGTCCTTTCCGATCCTTCCAGTCCGACCACCGTGTTCTCAGGTACGGGCGGGACGACGTACACACTCCAGTGGACCATTACCAACGGAAGCTGCGGCTCGACTTCAGATCAGGTAGACATTACGTTTGACCCCGACACACCGACGATCGCCGATGCAGGCGCTGATCAAAACGTGTGCGGTACGTCAACGACGCTTGCCGCTAACACGCCGGTGGTTGGCACTGGTCAGTGGAGCATCGTGAGCGGTACAGGCGGATCGTTTGTAGACGACCTTGATCCTGCTACGACATTCAATGGCACCGCCGGCACCACGTATGTGCTGCGGTGGACCATTTCAAACGGCGTCGTATGTGCGCCGAGTACTGATGAGGTTACTATCGCATTTGAAGAACTGCCGACGGGCACTAGTGCAGGAGCCGATCAACAAGTCTGTGGTACGTCGCTGGCACTTGCAGGGAATACTCCTGCATCCGGCACCGGCCTCTGGACGATAGTGAGCGGTACAGGCGGATCGTTTGACGATCCGAACGATCCAACAACGAACTTTAGCGGTAACGCAGGCGAAACCTATGTTCTGCGCTGGACCGTCACCAACTCCTGCGGCGCAGAGTCGGATGAAGTAAGCATTACATTCGACGCCGCACCTCCGGCTGCCGATGCCGGGCCGGACCAAATCATCTGCGGCGCGACCTTCACGTCGCTGGCGGCAAATGCCCCCGGCGCAGGAAATACCGGTCTGTGGATTGTGATCAGCGGAGCCGGTGGAGGTGTTCTAACGCCTTCCAGTCCGACGTCCCAGTTTACTGGTGTTGCAGGCACGTCGTACACGCTGCGCTGGGTCATTACGAACGGTGGCACTTGTCAGCCGTCTACGGATGATGTCGTAATCAACTTTGCATCGGCACCTGCTTCGACGTCGCCGGTGAATGTCTGTATTAACGCTGCCGCGCCGACGTTGCAGGCCACGGCTACCGGTGCCACCAGCATCAACTGGTATTCGGATGCCGGGATGACCAATCTCGTTTTCACGGGTGCAAACTATACACCGGGTCCTGCTGAGCTCAATATGAGTGTGACGGGAACGACGACATTTTACGTCACGGCCACGTATCCTTGCGGTGAGTCGGCCGCCACTGTAGTTGACGTCAATGTAGTAGACGGACCGGGTTGTGGTGGAGGCGGAGGCCAGGATTGCTTTGCCTTTACGATATTAGTTGTAGATGCTGAAACGCAACGACCTTCCTGCTCAGACCAGGATGATGGCGTGATTACGCTCGATGTGTCAGGAACGGTCGGTGGAAACTACATTGTTCAACTGATTTCGCCTACGGACACACTTACGCAAATCGGGCCGGCAGGTATTTTCAAGTTCATCAATCTTTCAGCAGCGTCGTACAGCTATCGCGTAACAGACGCAGCCTCCAATGTATGTCAGCAACCGTACAACCTGCCGCTGCGAACTTTGGTCGAGGCCACGGCAAGCGACCCCGTGGATGCCACGTGCTTTGGTGATGCTTCCGGTGCGGTCACCATGACCATTACCGGTGGAAACTCTCCTTATGAATACTCCCTTGACGGAATGACCTGGATAGATGGCCTGATTTCGGGAGGGCAGATAACTGGCCTGCCGGCTAACGGTACATACCCGATCCTTGTCCGTGATGACGCCAGCGATCTCTGTCCGGCGGAAGTCATGGTAACGATCAACAGTGTACATCCGCAAATTCAGGCAACTTTCGATGTAACGCCGGCGACCTGCAATGGAGCTGACGGCGCTATCGATGTGAGCTCAGTTAGCGGTGGTAGCGGTTCAGGATATCAGTATGCGTTGAACGGCGGCACGTTCGGTGATGGTCCGTTCACCGACCTCAGCGGCGGCAACTATACCGTCACCGTTCGCGATGCTGCGGGTTGTACGCGCGACTTTACGGTTTCGGTTACGTTCCCCGGCTTCGTGAATCATACGATCACTCCATCCAACGCAACGTGCGATAACAACGGTTACAGCGGCGCCATTACAGTCGCCATTGCTGATCCCGGCACGTTCCAGGTTGCACTCAGCACCGATCAGTTCAATGAACCTGAGGACGCGTTGTATCAAACCTACAGTGCGCCATCGGTTACGTTCGAATACTTGGCACGAGGCACGTACTACGTTTATATCCGCTCGACAGGGGCCGGATGTCCGACGAGGAGTGCGCCGATTGCAATAAACGGTACGTATGCAATCGACTTTGACATAGAGACTTTCTGCGATAACAGGAAATTGTCGCTATCGCTGACGAATATTACCGGCGAGCCGGGAGTACCTATCACGATCGACGTTTACAAGAAATTCACAAATGTCAAGGTGGACGCGATTGATGTGGCGTCGATTCCCGCCACGGGCAGTTACTTGATCGAGCACGCTACACATCCCTGGTTGCAGTCTCCGGGTGAATACCAGATCCAGGTTGTGCAGTTGCAGTCGACGTTCTGTTTGATGACGTCACAGCTGGTGGACTTTGTTGTGCCTGTCGACTTGTTTGCGGCCATCGGTGTCACGGAGGAATCCTATCCCGACATTATGAATGGGTCAATGCAGATCACAAGCTTCAGTGGACCGGGGCCTGATTACACGACGTACGTGAGACTGGATTCGGCTGCTGTGCCGGGGCAGGTATTTACGTCCGGTCCGGATGTCGTGCCAGCCAACCCGGTAGGTGTTTACGAGATCGTCTACAACAACATTCCGGCTGGTCGCTATGAAGTTATAGTAGCTGACAAGAATGGCTGTACGCTGACGCTGGTAGGTCGTGTGCCCCTCGATACGGACATTTACATTCCCAACATCTTCACGCCGAATGGTGACGGAGTGAACGACTTTTTCTACATCCGGAACCTGCCGCCTTCAGGCGCGAACCTGATCATCAGCAATCGCTGGGGTACCCAGGTGTTCTCATCTAACAGTTATCAGAATGACTGGGATGGGGGAGAAGTTACGGATGGCGTGTATTTCTACAGGCTCAAGGTACCGGATGGCGGCGCCATAACCGGGTGGGTTGAAATTCTCCGTGGAGTTAAGCCCTGACCGGGCGGTTAAGGCCCTGAAGAAACAGGATCGTGTCGACACCGTCGGCATAGTCTGACGGCTCCGGGAACTGTGCCTGGCCGAAGGGTACTGTAGCGGGCGGGCGTGACCCGACAACGCACTGGATCTTGTGCTGCATCTCAGCTAATCGGGCGCGAAGGTGCTCCTCTGCTGTGTACTCCTCGTAGAAGAGGACGGCTACGGGCGAAACGGCTTTGTCGCTACCCGTGAGAAGGACGAAGCCCGTGTCGCTGAAGGGAACCTCATTGATCAGGAACACCGCTTTTTGATACTCGTAGTTGTTGAAGTATTTGTGGTGATGAATCACATCCTGGTGTACTTTCCAGGGGCCGGTGAGGCGTGAAATGTCGTAGCCTTCCGGGACGAACAGGTGTGAGACGTTGCGGCATCCGAGTCCGAAGTAGGTGAAAACGTCTGCCCCCAGGGCTGCGAGCTGCTCTTCCGATTCGTCGCCAAAAAGTATGGCACAGGAGGTGCGGTTCTTACGGATGATTGAGGGATATTTGCCGAAGTAGTATTCGAAGTATCGGGACGAATTATCGCTGCCCGTGGCAATCACTGCGTCGAAGTTTTTCAATTGCTCTGCAAATTCGATGGGCGCACGCGGTTCTATGGCGTGTAATTCTTCCACGATGAAGTGGGTGAGGACGGAGTCCTTCGAACTGGCTTTAACGAGCGCGCGGTTTCCTGTGAGGAACACCGTCATGATGTCGTGGAAGCCGACCAGTGGGACATTTCCGGCCAGTACGAGTGCAATTGTCTTTTGCGGCGTGGGTTCATCGAGATCGTATGGATCGAGCCAGGAACGAAGTGCAGCTTCATCCAGCAGCTTACGAACCCCTGTTAGGGCGGTGTTTATGTTTGCGGGTGTGAACCATGGGTTCTGGTTACCGACGCGTTCGTAGATCGCATTCAGGGTAGCGCTATCGATTGTGTCGATCCGTCGGCGCAATTGCACTAATGAATGCAGTCTTTCCTCTAAATTCATGTCAAAAAAGGAGGGAAGTAAATGTTTTGTCAAGAACTATTCATCTACTATTTTTGTAGAGTATTAGCGAGTTAAAAATAGGAAAAGCATGGCAATAATGATTACCGACGAGTGCATCAACTGTGGTGCATGTGAGCCGGAATGCCCTAACACCGCGATTTACGAAGGTGGCAGGGAATGGACGTGGGCCGGCGGCACAAAACTCGAGCGGGTAGAACTGGAAGACGGGACTGTTATCGATGGCAATGCTCCTCAGGAGCCTGTTTCCAACGAATTCTATTATATCGTATCCGGAAAGTGTACGGAGTGTACCGGATTTCACGAAGAGCCGCAATGCGCCGCGGTATGTCCGGTAGACTGCTGCGTTCCCGACCCTGACATGGTGGAAACCAAGGAGGAATTGATGGCCAAGAAGGCCTGGTTGCACCAGGAGGTGGAGGAGAATCTTTGATGGTTACCCGATAACCGATAAACCCTATTTCGTGGACATTTCTTGGTAGGGACGCACGGCGTGCGTCCCTTTATCAAAATATAAAGGTACCGACGGACAAAATATATGGTACCGACAGACGGCTGTGAGTCCTTTCTACCAAAATACGATCACATAGACGCACGGCGTGCGTCCTTCTATCAAACTATAAAGGTACCGACGGACAAAATATATGGTACCGACAGACGGCTGTGAGTCCTTTCTACCAAAATACGATCACATAGACGCACGGCGTGCGTCCCCCTCTACAACAAACGATCATATGGACGCCTGGTTGTGCGTCCTTCTATTTAGAATGTAATATATACTGGACGCTCGGCGTGCGTCCTTCTATCAAACTATAAAGGTACCGACGGACAAAATATATGGTACCGACAGACGGCTGTGAGTCCTTTCTACCAAAATACGATCACATAGACGCACGGCGTGCGTCCCTTGTATCAAACAATATAAAGGTACCGACGAATAAAATATACTGGTACGGACGGACGGCGTACGTCCCTCTACTACAAACGATCATATGGACGCCCGGCTGTGCGTCCCTCGATTTAGAATGTAATATATATTGGACGCACGGCGTGCGTCCCTTTATCAAAACATACTGGTACCGACGAATAAAATATACTGGTACCGACAGACGGCTGTGAGTCCTTCTACCAAAATACGATCACATAGACGCACGGCGTGCGTCCCACTATCAAAATGTATAGGTACCGACGGACTAAATATACTGGTACTGACGGCGTACGTCCCTCTACAACAAACGATCATATGGACGCCTGGTTGTGCGTCCTTCTATTTAGAATCCAATTATACGGGTTGGAATGTAATTATCCGGGACGCACGCCGTGCGTCCCTACTGGTATTAGTGTCGTAAGAAGTATGTTTATAAGGACACATGCCCACGCATAGGTACTGCGTTATCTCATTTTCGCTCTCTTGATCAAATACGTCTGCAGTATCTGGTCGAATCCTTGTCGGATATCTGCGTCGATGTAATCGATCTTGTACTGGTTGCAGCGCATTTTTATTTCCTGGTGAAAGCCGCCGACGAGTTTTTGGTAATGATCTCGCACGTCCAGTGGATTCAGCCTTATTTTTTCTTTGGTCTCGAGGTCGACAAATTCAATGGGTCGGTCTTGAAATTCGAATGACAGTTCCGTCGGTTTGTCAAGTACATGAAACACAATCACCTCATGCTTGTTATGCTTGAGGTGTTGCAGCGCTTTGAACAGTTCGTTGGTATCTTCTCCTGAGTCGAACATGTCGCTGAAGAGGATCACCAGCGATCTTCGATGAATCTTTTCTGCGACTTCATGGAGTACGCGAGCGACATTGGTTTGTACGGCCTGGTCGGGTTTCTGGAACTTCGTTACCTGTTCCAGGAGCGTGAATACCTTGTTAAGGTGCGTAGGCGTTGACTTTATCGGGGTTAGCACCTCAATGCTATCCGAGAACTGGCAGAGGCCAACCGCGTCGCGTTGCCGTTGCAGCAGGTAGCTGAGCGAGGCGGCCGCGAACACACTGAAGTTGATCTTGGAATGCGACTCGGCCGGATAGTACATGGAAGGGGACCGATCCAGTATAATAAGGCATCTCAGGTTGGTTTCTTCCTCGAACCTCTTGGTGTATAACCGGTCCGTTCTTGCATAAACCTTCCAGTCGATGTGTCGTGTGCTTTCTCCTTCGTTATACAGCCTATGCTCGGCAAACTCCACAGAAAAGCCGTGATAGGGCGATTTGTGCATCCCTGTAATGAACCCCTCTACAAGCTGTCGGGCCAGGAGTTCGAGGCTGTAGCCCTGTTTTATCTGGTTAAGGTCAAGCTTCACGAAACGCCCCTTCTATGGTTAAACACCGATTTACGCAAGGAAATAAATAAAACGTAAGTTTTGCATTCAAAAGTCAAAATAGTATCTTCGAAATGACCAAACCAAGACCTAACTAAAAAACCTGAAGGATTGTGGAAGACAACAAGACAAATGGCCGGGACGAAATTTTCTCGACGAAAGTGAAGGCTGGCAAGCGAACCTATTTCTTCGATGTAAAGTCGACCCGTTCAAACGACTACTACCTAACCATCACAGAAAGCAAAAAGCGGTTTAAGGAAGACGGGTTCACTTATGAAAAGCACAAGATCTTCCTTTACAAAGAAGACTTCAACAAGTTTGTAGAGGCACTTAACAACACGGTCAATCATGTAAAGACCGAACTGATGCCAAACGTTGACTTCTCCCAGTTCGACAATCACGAACGGGAGGAAGAGGTCGCGTCGGCCACGAATCCCCCAACCTCCGACATGGACACGGAGTTAAAGTGGGACTAACGGCCGCCGGACTGGTCTCTTAACGAGGCCTTTTTTGTTTCCATTAGGTTATACGGGTTCCTGCGAAAGAGCCTTATATTTGCGCCTTTATTCGGCTGCGTATGGCTCTTCAATGTGGAATCGTAGGTCTTCCCAACGTCGGGAAATCGACGCTGTTCAACGCGCTCTCCAACAACCGTGCGGAAGCAGCGAACTTTCCGTTTTGTACGATCGAACCCAACGTCGGGATCATCAACGTGCCGGATCCCCGGCTCAAAATACTGGCTGATATTGTGAAGCCCGAGCGGGTTGTACCCGCTACCATCACCTTTGTTGATATCGCCGGCCTTGTAAAAGGGGCCAGCAAAGGCGAAGGCCTTGGGAACCAGTTCCTGGCCAACATCCGGGAGGTTGACGCTATCGTACACGTCATCCGGTGCTTCGACGACGACAACGTTGTCCACGTCGACGGTCGGGTAGATCCCGTGGCCGATAAGGAGATCATCGACACGGAGCTGCAGCTTAAGGATCTCGAATCGGTGGAGAAAAAACTTCAACGGCTCGAGAAGGCTGCCAAGAGCGGTGACCCCAAGATCAAGAAGGAAATCGCCTCGGTCGCCCGGTGCCGCGAAGCACTGTTGGAAGGAAAAAACATACGCACGCTGGACCTCGACCGCGACGACAGGGAGGCTGTCGCCGACCTGCAACTGCTTACGGCAAAACCGGTCATCTATGTAGCCAATGTTGACGAGGGAAGCATCCATACCGGCAACAAGTACGTTACAGCCCTAAAGGAAGCAGTGAAGGATGAGGATGCCGAGGTGGTGGTGGTCTCCGCGGCTATCGAAGCACAGATCGCCGAACTCGAAAACGAAGAGGACCGCCAGGCGTTCCTCGCCGAATATGGGCTGACCGACTCCGGATTAAACAAGCTCATCCGGGCTTCCTACCACCTTCTCGACCTAATTACTTACTTTACAGCGGGAGAGAAGGAGGTGCGAGCCTGGACTATAAAAAAGGGCTGGAAAGCACCCCAGGCGGCGGGTGTAATACATTCGGATTTTGAAAAAGGGTTTATTAAAGCGGAGGTTATTAAGTTAGCTGATTTTCAGGCACTTAAGTCTGAGCAGGCCTGCCGGGAAGCCGGGAAAATGGCGATTGAAGGCAAAGAGTACACGGTGGAAGATGGAGATATCATGCATTTCCGCTTCAATGTTTAAAAAGTTTGGAAATTTTATGTTTCCCGTTGTTGTTTTTTTGCTAGTTTTATAATTCGCACAGGCTCAAATGAATAGGCGGGTTTGCCATGTGTTAACTTTTTAGCCCCTATAATTTTTTTCGGATTTTGAGAACCAGGATAATTTTTTCGTTAAAGAACAGGGGTGCTCATGTGCCTTTTCACCATCAGTACCTTCTGGCTCAGCTTATCAAAGGCATTTTGCTCTTTGGATCGAATCCTTCTTATAAGGACTACACGCGTTTCAACTTCTCCGGCCTGAAAGGTCAGACGAAGATCAGCAGGAAGGGTCTTCACTTTTACTCTTCCAAGGTCACGCTGGTGTTTGCCTGCCAGGATAAGGCCTTTATGGACTACTTCCTGGAGCGACTTTTCGAGCAAAAGGAGATCGTCGTGGGCACCCTTCAGCTCATTCCGGATAGCACGGAGATCGAGGAACCGGTTGCCATCAGCGAGGAGACCAAATTCCTCTGCATTTCTCCCATCGTGCTTATCCCGCCCTCGTTTAACGACGAGCGGGCTAAGAAATTCATTGCCCCCGAAAGCGACGAGTTTTCTGACCTGCTCTATGAGTCGACGATCGCCCGGATGGAAGAGGCAGGCCAGTATACGGCCGAGCAGCTGGCCTCATTCTATCGCTTTCAGATCCTCCCGGATGCCGACTACATCAACCGGATTCAGTCCGCACACAAGAAGTTTGCGCGGATTTACCCGTTGTACGACAACGACATCAAATTTGAAGTTCGGGGCTACACCTTCCCGTTCACGCTCTATGCAGCCAAGGAGGTACAGCAGTTCGTTTACGACAATGGGCTGGGTCACTTCGCCCACAAAGGATTCGGCATGCTCGACATCGCGCATAACGACTCCATTCGCCGGGAGCGACAACATGAAATGAACTACGCCTAGCGCGGGTTTTCCTGGAGGCTCACGTAACCGATCAGCAGATCAGCGTTGATGTTGAACGGCCTGTGATAGATGAAGATCTCGTAAAGGTTTTCGGTTTCAAAATGTGATCCCTCAAAATGAAGGGGCGAGACATCGGGTGATTCGACAACATACTGGTAGTCGTACCATCCTTGCTTGAGCAAAATCGCCGCACGGTATTGCTGTGCCGCGGGGTCGTATTCCATCCTGTTCACGTCATCCCGGTTCCAGTAGTTGAAAGCTCCGGTAACGTACACCTCCCCGTTTACTTTTTCAGCTTCAAGCGTAAAGTATACTTCCACGTAATCGGCCGCAAGCGGGTCGCGATAATCCAGATTTTCGATGGCGAACTGCCCGTTCAAATCGTTGTACTGCGAGTACGCCTCGTGTTGTCTGCTCCGGTCGGGCTGAATGTAGACGCGGTACGGGAAACTGTTCTTGTCTACCGACGCTACGAACCGGCCTGGGTAATTGACAGATCGCAGATCGAAAAACCGGAACTCGTTCCCACCTTTGAACATCTGTTCCGGATCAAAAAAGCGGTATTCCAGTTCGCGCAGATCCTCGCGCACAAAAGCAGGTCGAACTTCCTGCGCAAGGTTGTCCCACCGCATGTTCTGGCGGATAGTCACAGACACGTCGAGCATCGGATTCTGGATTTCCACATTCCTGTAGTTGACCTTAAAGTTCAGCTGCTGATTCAGAGCTGTGGCCCGACCGGGGCCAATCAGCGTCCGCTCTCTCGCTATTGTGACACGGTTATCAAAGACCATGAATCGTCGCGACAGGACGATATCATCCCGGTTTCCGTCGCGATAAACTACCACCACATAGTTTCCCGGAAGTCGCACCGGCGGCACGTTGAGCCGGTAATGAACATAGGGTACGGTAGTGTCTATAGAGAACTCATAGTCCGTCACCGGCACCTCATTGTACTCCATCATATATTCGAGCGGGGCCAGGCCCGACGCAGTCCAGTCGCGATTGCAATGCACAATACGGGCATAATAGCGCTGTACGGGCTGGTCAATGTCGTCAAACTCCAATACCAGGTTGGCCTGCCCAAGGGGAGTAACGGCCGGAAGGAATTCGTTCTCCCGGGCCCCGAAGCCGGGGTATAGCTGCACTGTCTTGATTTGGGACTCATACGTGCGGTCCGCCAATTCCAGTTTTTTAGGGGTACCCTGGAAAATTTCCGAACTTTGGATGTCGGCGGAGCCGAACCCGCCAGCGAGCCACGCCCAGGACATGAAAAGGGGTGCAATCAGCATGAAATACTGCATGATACGGTTACAGCGCGTAAATTTCGATAATTCAACGTGGGAAGCATAGCCATCATTTCCAACTATTCCGTATAAGGCTGTGTCAAATAAATCAAGCAACCCCTCCATCCCGCGAATGCTCGATGAATCAGAGCTCATTGAAGGCTGCCGAAAAGGCGACAGGGCCTTTCAAAAGGCCTTGTACGACCGTTACTGTCGGAAAATGATGGTGGTTTGCCTGCGGTACTCCCGGTCAACCGCCGAGGCGGAAGACATACTTCAGGAAGCATTCGTCAAGGTCTTTCAGGGTATTAAGGACTTCAGGCAGGAAGCCCGCCTCGAAACCTGGATTACCCGCATTATGGTCAATACGGCTTTAAACGCACAACGCAGAAAACTTTACCTGTATCCCATGGTGGATGTGGAGGAACTCAATCTGCCAACGGATGAGCTGGTCCTGCCGGAACTGCATTTTTCCCAGCTTCTGGAGTTTATACAGGAGTTGCCGCAAGGGTGCCAGATCGTTTTCAACCTTTTCGCCATTGAGGGGTATAGCCACCAGGAAATTGCAGAATGCCTGGGGATATCGGAGGGTACTTCCAAGTCTCAATACGCCAGGGCTAAGTCCCTGTTGCAA
>JAJJPK010000010.1:0-30496 GCA_032907565.1 Cyclobacteriaceae bacterium
GTTTGGGAACACCATCCACTGACGTGATGTACGGGAGGTTGATCTCCGTTTCCATCGAGCTGGAGAGTTCGATCTTGGCCTTTTCAGAAGCTTCCTTGAGGCGCTGCAGGGCCATAGGATCTTTCCGCAGGTCCACACCTTCCTCTTGCTGGAATTCTTCGGCAAGCCAGTTCATTACGCGCAGGTCGAAGTCGTCACCACCGAGGTGAACATCGCCGTTTGTCGACTTCACTTCGAATACGCCATCGCCCAGCTCCAGAATGGAAATATCAAACGTACCACCGCCCAGGTCATAGACGGCGATCTTCATGTCCTTATTCTTCTTGTCGAGACCGTAGGCCAGTGCGGCTGCCGTAGGCTCGTTGATAATACGCTTTACGTCCAGCCCCGCGATCTGTCCCGCTTCTTTCGTAGCCTGGCGCTCTGCGTCGTTGAAGTACGCAGGTACCGTGATGACGGCTTCGGTTATGGTCGTTCCCAGATAGTCTTCAGCGGTGCTCTTCATCTTCTGAAGAATCATCGCCGAAATTTCCTGGGGTGTATACAGACGATCGCCTATGCGGATTCGCACGGTATCGTTATTGCCGCGTTCAACCTGGTACGAGACCACTTTCATCTCGTCCTTGACGTCGTCAAACTTCTTTCCCATGAACCGCTTAACCGAGATTACGGTGTTACGCGGGTTCGTAATGGATTGCCGCTTGGCAGGGTCCCCGACTTTGCGTTCTCCTTTGCCGTCATCCAAAAAACCCACGATGGAGGGGGTGGTTCTCCTCCCTTCGCTGTTCGGTATAACTACAGGCTCATTGCCTTCCATGACGGCAACGCATGAGTTGGTTGTACCTAAGTCGATTCCAATTATTTTACCCATTTCTGTAAATTTTAATGTCTCCCTCTTCTTGAGTTGCTGATGTTCTACTGTCCGTCCTCAAGGGCTATGCCAACGGGGAATTTCATGACAAACGGTGACACAATGACAGTCTGACACCCAAAAACGCTCCTTTTCCTTAAAGAATTTCACTACTGTGACCACTCCGTGGGGACTCGATCCCACCGGTGGCCCTTGAGCTTTTCCTTCAAGGAGGCAGGCAGTCGCGAGCCATCACTGACAGCCAAATTTGCCTCTACGTGACGGACACGCCGCATACCGGGGATGGTAGTATGCACATCGTCGTTGTCGAGGATAAATCGCAGCGCCAGCTCGGGCATCGTCATACCTTCAGGTATGAGCGGCCTGAGCTTCTCAGCGCGTTCAACGCTCGCCTTCAGGTTTTCCGGAACGAAATACGTCGACCGCCAGTCGTCCTTGGGAAAGACGGTGTCACGGGTGAGGGTTCCCGTGAGGGTGCCTTCGTCGAAAGGTACGCGTGCGATAACGCCGATGTCGAGTTCGCGGCAAAGCGGAAAGAGATTATCCTCCGGGGCCTGGTCGAATATGTTGTAGATGACCTGCACGGTGTCGACGAGACCGGTCCGGAGCGCGCGTAATGCGTTATCGGGCTCCCACCGGTTGATGCTGATGCCGAAGGCGCGGATCTTGCCCTCACGCCGGAGTTTCTCTACGCCTTCCTTCCACGCGTCATGGTCGGTCCAGCTGTCATCCCATACGTGAAATTGCTGCAGGTCAAGACAATCGACCCCCAGGTTCTTCAGCGTTTTCTCCGTGTACTCGATGATGTGATCCGCCGGGTAACAGTCTTCCAGCTTGTATTCGGGGCGGGCAGGCCACTTGAAATTTTTGGCAGGAATTTTCGATGCGCAGTACAATCGCGTGTTGGGATGACGCCTCACCAGTTCGCCGAGGAGTTGCTCGCTTTTCCCCGCGCCGTACGCCCAGGCGGTGTCGTAGAAATTACAACCTAGCTCCACGGAGCGGTCGAGTGCCCTCCGCACTTCGTCCAGATCGGATCCCGTCCATCCCGCCATGCCCCACATGCCGTATCCGATTTCGCTTACATTCCAGTTCGTTCTTCCGAATCTTCTGTATTGCATGATGTGATTGGATAAGCTGGTTTGTGGTAGTGCGCCACAATTACTTGTTGTTTTCGTGGATATCAAAATCCCTGACTCCAAATTTTTGGCCCCAGGCGCCTTCTACCGGGTGGGCATACGGGTCGCCACCATTTTTGTACCTTTGCGGCCACGAATTCAGACGCATGAGCCTGGAGCAGGAAATATCGAAACGCAGAACATTTGGCATAATCAGCCACCCCGATGCCGGCAAGACAACCCTTACGGAGAAATTGCTGCTGTTCGGTGGTGCCATACAAAAGGCCGGCGCGGTCAAGTCGAGCAAGATCCGCGATCACGCACGGTCCGACTGGATGGAAATCGAGAAACAGCGCGGAATTTCCGTCGCCACATCGGTAATGGGATTTACTTACGAGGATATCAAGATTAACCTCCTCGACACGCCGGGACACCAGGACTTTGCGGAAGACACTTATCGGACCCTCACGGCGGTCGACAGTGTGATCATGGTGATCGACTGCGTGAAGGGTGTGGAGATTCAAACCGAAAAACTTATGGAGGTTTGCCGGATGCGAAGCACGCCGGTGATCTGCTTTATCAACAAGCTCGATCGGGAAGGTCGCGATCCGTTCGAACTGCTGGATGAAATTGAAGAAAAACTACGCATCAAGGTGCGCCCGCTAAGCTGGCCCATCAGCATGGGCAAGACGTTTAAAGGTGTGTATAGCCTGTACGAAAAAAGCCTCCATCTTTTCACCCCAAGTAAACAGACCGTAGAAGATGGCATCGAGATCGAGGATATTGCTGATGCACGCCTCGATGAGTACGTGGGCGAAAGCCACGCAGCGCAACTGCGGACTGACGTGGAACTGATCGAAGCGGTGTATCCAGAGTTTTCCGTGGACGACTATCGCGCCGGAAAAGTGGCACCGGTATTCTTTGGTAGCGCCGTGAACAACTTCGGGGTGAAAGAATTGCTCGATACGTTCATACGAATTGCACCTGCGCCACAACCGCGGGCCACCACTGCGCGCGTCGTCACCCCAGAGGAAGGACGGTTCACCGGCTTTGTTTTCAAGATACACGCCAACATGGACCCAAAGCACCGAAACCGGATCGCGTTTGTGCGTGTGTGTTCGGGAAAGTTCGAACGCGGCAGCAACTATTTCCATGTACGGCAGGATCGGACGCTCCGATTCTCCAATGCGACCGCCTTTATGGCGCAAGACCGCGAGACAGTAGATGAAGCGTGGCCCGGAGATATCGTGGGAATCTACGACACCGGAAACCTCAAGATCGGTGACACGCTGACGCAGGGGGAGCGCCTGGCCTATACCGGCATACCCAGCTTTTCGCCCGAAATATTCAAAGAGGTCATCAACCTCGACGCGATGAAGACGAAACAACTGGAGAAGGGATTGCTCCAACTTATGGAGGAAGGTGTGGCGCAGCTGTTCACTTTCGTGCTGGGAAATCGCAAGGTGATCGGCACCGTGGGAGCGCTTCAGTTTGAAGTTATTCAGTTCCGGCTCAAGAACGAATACGGTGCAACAGTACAGTTTGCTCCCCAGAACATCTATAAGGCCTGTTGGATCAGCAGCGAAGACCCGAAGAAACTGGAGGAATTTATCGAGAGTAAGCAGCGCCACATCGCACGCGACAAGGACGACAAACTGGTGTTCATGGCCGAGTCACGGGCGTGGTTGCAGATGGTTCAGGAAAACTTTCCTGATATTCAGTTCCATTTCACCTCGGAATATTAGTTGCAGAGGCAGAGGCAGATGCAGGATCTGTCCGAGAACGATTCTGCGTCTGCCCCGATAGCTATCGTGCATCTGCGTCTTAACCAGATAGTATGGCCCATCCCCAAGATCCCGCCTCACTCAATGTCCTATACGAGGACAACCACCTTCTGGTCGTCAACAAACCCGCCGGTATGCTGGCCCAGGGAGATCAGACAGGCGACGCACCGATTGCGGACATGGCAGCCAGGTACCTTAAGGAAAAATACAACAAGCCGGGTGCGGTGTTCGTTGGCGTGGTGCATCGTCTCGACCGACCCGTGAGTGGTGTGGTCGTGCTAGCCCGTACTTCCAAGGCCCTGTCGCGAATGAACCGCCTGTTCGGACTACGCGAGACGACAAAGACATATCTTGCGCTTACGGCACGCCGCCCCGATGCGGACGAGGCGCGGCTCGTTCACTGGCTTAAGAAAGACGAGAAGCGCAACAAGGTGTCCGTTCACGATAGCGCTATCCCCGGTGCGTTGGAAGCGGAGCTCACATACCGTGTCCTTCGTCGCGTTTCCCACGGATGGCTTATCCAGGTGAATCCGTTGACAGGACGCCCTCACCAGATTCGCGCGCAACTCTCAACGATAGGTGCACCGATCATCGGCGATGTAAAATATGGTGGAGAACCCGCGCCGTACTACCGCGGCATTTATCTTCACGCATGGAAGCTGGCCTTCACGCACCCGGTACGCAGGGAGCCGATGTCATTTACGGCACCCCTTCCTGGCTGGGGTTTGTGGTTGCATGTAGAATAAAATTCCCAAATTGCACACGATGTCACGGCCGGGATGGATTGAACGATTGAGGACGAGATGGAAGCTGAAGAGTGCAGGCCAGGTCGTTGTGGTGTTATTCGTGTTTGCCTGCACCGGATTCACTGTGGTCTTCCTCAAAGGCCCCGTGTTGCGTCTGTTGGCAGGTGAGCCTCCCTTTAGTATCACCACCACAATTCTCTACTATGTGCTGATCCTTCCAGTATACAATATTATATTGCTGGCCTACGGATTTCTGTTTGGTCAGTTCCGTTTTTTTTGGGAGTTTGAGAAGCGGTTTGTTAAACGATTAATTTCTATATTCAAGTGACCATTTATACAACCACTATGATAAGGTACTTGTTTCCTCTCGCCGCCGTCTTCCTGGCGGCCTGCTCTACGCCAAAGTATACTTACCTGTTTGACAAGTATGACTACAATTCAGGCAGGCATGCGAAGGCCCATCCCCAGGTGCAAGATATGGTGACAGCACCGGCGACTGCCGAGAGCCCGCTGCGGCTCGACGCGGATGCCATGCTTGCCACCGCAGACCTGGCAACACCAGCGCCATTGGCAAGGACAGAGCGCGCACCCGTTACTGCCCCTGCGGTGGAAAAAGAACCGGTGAAGTCGTATAAGGAGATGTCGAAAGCCGAACGCAAGGAATTCCGCAAGGAGGCGAAGGAACTGGTAAAAACGTACATCAAAGCGAAAAAACAGGGCGATGAAGTGAAGGCCGCTGCTGCGGCTCAAGCTATGGACCAAGACCTCAAGATGGCAGCCATTTTCGGGGCCGTAGGTATAGTTGCCCTTATTATCGGAGGGGACGTATTCTGGATCATCGGCGGTATCGCCCTGATCATCGGTGTCGTTTTCTTCGTGCTGTGGCTGTCTCGCCAGTAGCCGCAGCGTCAGGTCTCCAAACAAAAAACCCCGGATGGTTTCCGGGGTTTTTTTGTTTTGTATCGTCTTGATTTTATTCTGCTGGCTGGACTACGCCGTCGGCAAGCAGCACGACCTTGTTCTTCAATACTTCTACCACGCCTCCTGTGATTCGAACGCTGCCATTCGCTTCGGCGCCTTTGTAAACGACATCACCCTCTGTGAGCAGGGAGATGAGTGGCGCGTGATGATCGAGTACCTGAAACGATCCGTCGGCGCCAGGGAAGGTGGCAATGGAAACTTCGCCTTCGAAGATCTTACTTTCAGGAGTGAGGATTTCCAGTAACATACACTAGCGCCTTTAGGTCAATTCAGTCCGCGTTAAGCCCGGGCTTCCGCGATCATACGTTCTCCTTTTTCTATCGCCGAGTTGATGTCGCCCACCAGGTTGAAGGCCATCTCGGGGAGGTGATCGAGTTCACCGTCCATGATCATGTTGAAGCCCTTGATGGTATCCTTGATGTCTACGAGTACACCCTTCAGACCGGTAAAGGCCTCAGCCACGTGGAAGGGCTGGGACAGGAAGCGTTGTACGCGGCGCGCACGGCTTACGACGAGCTTGTCCTCTTCCGACAATTCGTCCATCCCGAGGATCGCAATAATATCCTGGAGTTCCTTGTACCGTTGCAGGATATTCTTCACGCGCTGCGCGCAGTCGTAATGCTCGTCGCCAACAATTTCCGGGCGGAGGATACGCGACGTGGAATCGAGCGGGTCCACCGCTGGATAGATACCCAGCTCGGAGATCTTACGGCTCAATACCGTGGTAGCGTCGAGGTGGGCGAAGGTCGTTGCCGGTGCCGGGTCCGTGAGGTCGTCGGCAGGTACGTACACCGCTTGTACCGAGGTGATGGACCCGTTTTTGGTCGACGTAATCCGTTCCTGCATGGCACCCATTTCCGTGGCCAGCGTAGGTTGATACCCTACCGCTGAAGGCATACGTCCGAGAAGGGCCGATACCTCCGATCCCGCCTGGGTGAAACGGAAAATATTGTCGATGAAGAAGAGGATGTCACGTCCTTTGCCCTGGCCGTCACCGTCGCGGAAATATTCGGCAATCGTCAACCCCGACAGGGCTACGCGCGCGCGGGCGCCGGGAGGTTCGTTCATCTGTCCGAAAACGAAGGTTGCCTTCGAGTCGGCCAGTTTTTCAGGGCTCACCGTGGAGAGGTCCCAGCCGCCGGCATGCAGCGACTGCATGAATTCCTCGCCGTAGTTCACAATGCCTGCTTCGATCATTTCGCGCAGCAGGTCGTTTCCTTCACGGGTCCGTTCGCCCACACCGGCAAACACGGAGAGCCCGGAATACGCTTTGGCTATATTGTTAATGAGTTCCTGGATCAAAACCGTTTTTCCCACGCCAGCTCCGCCAAACAGCCCGATCTTTCCACCCTTTGCGTAGGGCTCGATCAGGTCAATCACCTTGATTCCCGTGTAAAGCACTTCGGTCGAGGTCGACAAATCTTCAAACGCCGGTGCCGGGCGGTGTATGGGTAGCGCGGAAGCACCTTTCGGCTGCGGAAGCCCGTCGATGGCTTCTCCTACGACATTGAAAAGCCTGCCTTTAATATCTTCGCCGATCGGCATTTTGATGGGAGAACCGGTATCCACCACTTTCATGCCCCGCATTAGCCCTTCGGTACCCTCCATAGCAATGGTGCGGACGCGTTCCTCACCGAGGTGTTGCTGGCATTCCAGTACGACGCGGGTTCCGTCTTCTTTGACAACTTCTAGCGCATCAAGGATATTGGGAAGTTTCGCCCCCGGCTCGTCAAACGCCACATCCACTACGGGTCCGATTACCTGGGTGATTCTGCCGGTGTTTGCCATCGATTTTCTGTTTTTCGTGTTAAGGCCTGAAAATTCGACCGCAAAGGTAATGTAATATCCTGTATTGGCAATATTGGCCATCCCGGCAGGGGATGATTTTTTGGCAGGGCCAGAGCTTGGGGAGTCAGGTCGAATTCAGGGCGATGCGGAACGTGGTGCCAACGTTTTCTTCGGACGACTTGACGAAAATTTTGCCGAAGTGATAGTCTTCGATGATGCGCTTGGCCAGGGCCAGACCCAGCCCCCAGCCCCGTTTTCGGGTTGTGAATCCCGGCTTGAACACCATCGGTATTTTCGAACGAGGTATCCCCCGGCCCGTGTCAGACACATCGATAAAAACCTTGCCTTCGCTGCCTCTTAGAATTTTGATGGCGATCGTGCCGGTATTGCCCATAGCGTCTACCGCGTTCTTGCACAGGTTTTCGATGACCCATTCAAAGAGCGGTACGTTCACCCACGCCTCAATGTGGTCGGAGAGTGAGTAGACCTCGATGTTCACCTTGGATGAAACCCGTGGGCGGAGGTAGTTGACGACGTTGTGTATCAGCGTCACCACATTTTCCTGTTTCAGCGCGGGAGTCGAGCCGATGCTGGAGAAACGTTCCGTGACGGTGACCAGCTTTCGTATGTCTTTCTCCAGTTCGTCGACAATCCCGCGTTCCCGCAGTTGCTCGTCTTCACGCAACACCTCGAGCCAGGCCATGAGCGACGACAGTGGCGTTCCAAGTTGGTGGGCCGTCTCTTTGGCGAGCCCAACCCACACGCGATTCTCCTCTGCAGCTTTCGAATAGTTGAACGCCAGGTAACTGATGAACCCGAAGATGGCGATGACAGAAAGCTGAATGTACGGATAGACGATCAGTTGCGTGAGCAAGGCCGAGTTACGGTAGTAGACGTGCCCGTAATTTTCCGTAACGCCGTCGTGAGCGTACGTTACTTCAATGGGCTCATATATGGCCTTCATCTCCGAGAGTTGTTGTTCGAGCACACGCTTTTTGCGTTCCTCTGACCAACCGGGATCAATATGAATATTACGGGACTCATACTGGCCGTCGCGCGTGACCAGGATGGTTGGGACCGAGTTGTTTTTGTTGATGATCTCCTCTGAGACAAATAGCACATTGTCGTTGTTCAGCGTATACTCGATCGCCCGCGCGAACAATTGCACTTGCTGATGCTCCCGCGCCTTGAGTTGCTCCACCAGTACGTTCGTATAATAGATCGAGCCGATACTGATGAATACGGAGACGATCAGCACCACCCACTTTAACGCCGGATTATGTTGATAAAAACCGTTGTTTGTTGACGACGATTTTGACATAGACCGGAAAATAATCAAAAAAATCAGTTGCCGGCCTGGCGGGGCGCCTCAATTCCGCATCATAAACCAGCGGGCAAGAACCCGATAGTTAACTTTTGAACCGTGCATGAGGATGCCAACCCGGTAAATGCGCGCGGCAAGCCACGTGGTAAAAACAAACCCACCTACCAGGAGGATCATGGACAGGGCAAGTTGCCATCCGGGAACACCGTACGCGACTCTTCCCATCATCGCGATGGGGGATGTGAAGGGTATGATCGATAACCATATGCTTACCTGCCCGTGCGGGTCCTGGAGGATAAACAGAAAGAGGCTCATATAGGAAATGAGCATCGGAATCGTGATGGGAAACATGAACTGCTGCGCCTCAGAAGGGATATCAACTGCCGAACCGACTGCCGCAAAAAGAGCACCGTAAATGAGGTACCCTCCCAGGAAGTAGAAGACAAAGGTCAGCAGCAGGAACGTAAAAGGGATCTGATCCCACACCGCGACGATTTGTTCAAGACCCTCGTTGGAGGGGCTGGGGGCACCGAGTTGTCCGGCCATCTGCTGGTCGGGCATTTCAATCCCGAAAAAGAAAAAGAGCGACGAAGAGAGCACCGTGATCAACACGATCCAGATCAGGAACTGCAGAAGTCCGACCGACGCGAGGCCGAGAATCTTGCCCATCATAAGCTGAAAGGGACGTATGGCGGAAATGATCACCTCGACGACCTTGTTGGTCTTTTCTTCAATGATGCCCTGCATGATCTGTGCCCCGTAGATGAAGATGAAGAGATACATGAGCAGGCCGAAAAGCATGCCCACACCGGACATCACGACGGAGTTGGCTGATTGCTCCTGTCCTGATTCACCCACTTTGACAGAAAGAACATTCACATGGGTGTTCAGCCGGTCCAGCACCCGCTGATCCAATTGCAGGTCTCGCATCTTGGCTTCCTTGATACGGTTTTCTATAAGACCATTCAGGGCACCGATATCGCCCATCCCCGGATTGACGGTGCTGTACAAAATGATGCCCTGCGGACGGTACAGATCGAGTTTCGGGATGTACAGTAAGCCAAAGCTGTCGTCATGGGCAATTGCACGTTTCGCATCCTCGAGCGGGCCGTTGAAGGGCCGAAAGTCGAACTGATCACTCGTCAGATCGAACATCCCGCTTTCGTCGATGTAATGGATGACTTTACGGGTCGCACCCTTTTCCTGCTGTACGGCCGTATAGATCAAAATGCCAAAGATGGCCGGGAAGATGAGGGGGATTAGGATAGTCGCAATCAAAAACGACCGCTTGTTAACGCGGTTGCGAAACTCCTGATGCGCTACCAGAAGAATCTTATTCACGATCACCTCCCTTCACCAGGCTGATGAAAATGTCGCTCATGGTCGGCAGCTTTTCGATGAAACTGTGAACCTCGGTAACGCCAATGAGGAACTGTAGAATCCGGTTGGGATTTTCGTCACGCGGCGATTTCAGCGTTGAATGAAACAACTCGCCCTCCACTTGTTCACGACTGAGCAGCGTGTACGGCGTGCCCGTGGTCTCGAACGCTCCGACGTGCCGTACCTCGTATGTATCCGAGCGGAACTGGCTGCGGATGCGGCTTTTGGCGCCTTCCAAAATGATCTCTGCGTTGTTGATCAGAAGAATGTGGTCGCACAACGCCTCCACGGTTTCCATGCGGTGCGTTGAAAAGACAACCGTGCTACCCTGTTCACGCAGGGCCAGAATTTCTTCGGTAATGAGTCGGGCATTGATCGGATCAAATCCCGAAAACGGCTCGTCCAGAATGATCAGGCGCGGCCTGTGCAGGATGGTGCTGATGAACTGAATTTTCTGCGCCATGCCTTTGCTGAGGTCTTCCACTTTCTTATTCCACCAATCAGCGATTTCGAATTTTTTTACCCAAGCCTTGCTCTTCTCGATGGCCTCCTTTTTTGTCATGCCCCGAAGCCGGGCCAGGTACGTCAACTGATCGCCAACCTTCATCTTCTTGTAAAGCCCGCGTTCTTCGGGAAGGTATCCGATCATACTGATATGACGCGGGGCGAGGTCTTCCCCATAAAAAGAAATCTGGCCTGTGTCAGGCGTAATGATCTGGTTGATGATGCGGATAAGCGTAGTCTTGCCTGCCCCATTCGGGCCGAGCAATCCAACGATACTCCTGTCGGGAATGGAAAAGTTGATATTCCGTAGGGCGGTGTGCTGGGTGTAGTGTTTGGATATGTTGGTGGCAACTAATGCTTCCACAGCGCGAGGGCATCTGGATTATTGTGCGCAAAAGATAAGAAGGAATTGCAGAGCCGCAATACGAGGGAGTGAACGAGTCAGTTCGACTGCTTAAAGATGATATTCCCCATAGATACGTCGACGTCAAATTGCATCGGGTTGCGCGGATTTTTCTGATAAGCTTCGTTGACGTATGTGTTGTTTCCGATACTCTTCAAATTCCCCGTCATTGAAACGCTGCAAAGCCAAGACTCCCGAACTTTAACCAGTACGGGTACTGAATTGTCCGGGAGGATGATGGTAAGGTTGCCGGCGCCGACGCTGCCTTTTACCCTGTTATTTACCAATGGCCGGCCGCTGAAGTCCAATGTCATGTTGCCGAATCCAACGTCGGCGACTACGTTATGCGCGCGCGAAAAGTTGATGTTCCTGACATTGACCGTACCCAGATCGGCTTTCACGTAGAGCGTGTCCATGTCAATGTGGTTTTCCAGCGACTCATAGCCGACGTTCACATCGGCGCTCCCGGTGCTGATCTTCAGCCTGCGGATGGAAAGTCCGGAAAGGTCGACGTGTGCCTGTCCCATGCCGTAGGTCAATTCCAGGACATAGGGCTTCGTGTCGGTCAGATACATTTTCCAGTACTTGTCAGACCGGGACTCTGTGTTGCCGAACATGCGAGTGGATATCGTCCGGCCGAATCCCCCGGGAGCATCTTGCTCAAGTGCGAGGGATACAAAGCAGGTTTGATTGCGAACTTCCTTGCTGAAATTGTGGGAAAAGGACTGCGCGTCCTGGTTGCTGAAAACGTTTAGGATGTCGCTGTTCTGGCTGGGCTTGATATAGCAATTCCCGCTGTTCGCCCGTACGCTGAGCGATATGGTCCGGCAGAATTCCGTATTCTCGACATTAAACTGCCTCTTCACCTGCCCAAACCCCGTTCCTGACCCCAGCACTCCGGTTATTAAGAGCCAAAATAACATCCGCATGGCATTAGTTACGGCCTGAACGTCATTAGGTTACGGGATGTAAGATTTTATTGACGAAAGGCTGCAAAAGGCTGCAAAAAGCCGCAAAATCCCGTATTCGGCGCGGAATCTACTGAAAGAATTCTTTCATGCGCTCGAAAAAGCTCCTGTCGCCCGAATCGGGATGGGGTTCGAAATTCGGCGAATTCCGCAGTTTTTCCAGGATCGCGCGTTCTTCGGCGGTGAGCTTTTTCGGGGTCCAGACGTTGACGTGGATGAGTTGATCGCCGGTTTCATAGCCGTTCACGTCTTTGAGACCTTTACCCCTCAGCCGCAGGATTTTTCCGCTTTGCGTGCCCGGCTCGATCTTGATCTTAACCTTTCCACCTACCGACGGTACTTCCACGGTTGTGCCGAGGGCCGCATCAGAAATGCTCAGGTAAAGGTCGTAGATCAGGTTATTGCCGTCGCGTTTCAGATACTTGTCTTCCTGTTCCTCCACGAGGATAAGCAGATCGCCGGGCTGGCCGCCGCCGGGGGCTTCGTTCCCCTTGCCGGTCATGGAAAGCTGCATGCCATCTGCGACACCGGGTGGGATTCGCACGGTGATGACCTCTTCCTTCGACACAAGCCCGGAGCTGTCGACGCCGGGTGGCCGGCTATCAATGACCTGCCCTGAACCGTTGCAGGCAGGACACGTAGTGGCCGACACCATCTGGCCAAGCATGGTGTTTACTACCCGCTTCATCTGGCCGGTACCCTGACAGGTGGGACAAGATTTGAAGGTAACACCCTCGGCGCGCACGAGGCGGTTTACTTTTATCTTCTTTTCAACGCCGTTCGCTATCTCATCAAGGGTGAGTTTCAATTTGATGCGGAGGTTGGACCCCTTCCGGCCGCGACGTCGTGAACCTCCACCGCCAAAAAAGCTTTCGAATGGATTCGAACCGCCAAAGATGTCGCCAAACTGGCTGAAGATGTCTTCCATGTTCATGCCGCCGCCGAACCCGCCATTGCCGGGGCGCGCGTGACCGAAACGATCGTACTGTTCTCGCTTTTCAGGATTACTGAGAACTTCGTACGCCTCGGCAGCTTCCTTGAACTTCTCTTCAGCTTCCTTGTTTCCGGGGTTCTTATCCGGGTGATATTGAATGGCAATCTTTCGGTAAGCCTTCTTGATTTCCTCCGGTGAGGCCGACCGACTGACCCCTAAAACATCATAATAATCTCGCTTGGCCATCTGATCGCTAATTGCCCACTACGACCTTCGCGTAGCGGATTACCTTATCGTTTAGCAGGTATCCTTGTTCCACCACATCAACGACCTTGCCCTTCAGGTTTTCGTCTTCTGTAGGAACCTGTGAAACTGCCTCCTGGTAGTCGGCATCGAATTCCGACCCGGCGGTTATCTCCATAGACTTTAGTCCGAACTGGTCGAGGATTTTGCGAAACTTGCTGCCGATGAGGATGAAACCATCAGTGAGTTCCGTGCCCGCATCGCCGACAGCTTTCTCGGCGCGCTCAAAGTCGTCCAGCACGGGCAACAGTGATGTAATGACCTGCTCGTTGGCCGTCTGAATCATATCAAGCTTTTCCCTCGACGTGCGCCTCCGGAAATTCTCGAACTCCGAATAGAGCCGTAGGTACTTGTCTTTCATTTCAAGCAACTCCTCATTTGCGGCCGCCTGCTGGTCTGCCGACACGTCGGTGGCAGCCTCCTGGGGACGCACCTCTTCGTTCTCATTATTTGGCATTTCCTGGTGATTTTCTGACACTATTTCCTCCTGATTCGCTTTTTCTTCGCCTGAATTCGCATTCATCATAGCAAAAGGTTAGCAGTGGGACATAATACCCGTTACCGCAAATTGTCAATAAGTTTGCCAAATCCCTAACCGTGTCATAATGGCACGTCTTCCGGATTTCCATCGTGCAGATGCTGCCAGATCAGATCCTTCAGCTCTCCAATTCCTCGGTGCGTCACTGCGGAAATGAACACCGCCGGTACTCCTTCCGGAAGTTCCTTCTCGAGTTCCTCCCGAAGCTCCTCGTCCAGCAGGTCCGACTTTGAGATGGCCAGTATCCGCTTCTTGTCGAGCAGTTCGGGATTGTACTTTTCCAGTTCTCCAATAAGTACGTTGTATTCCGCGCGGATGTCTGGTGAATCAGCCGGAATCATAAACAGAAGGAGCGAATTTCTTTCTATGTGCCGCAGGAATCGCAGACCCAGGCCTTTTCCTTCCGATGCTCCTTCGATGATTCCGGGAATATCGGCCACAACAAATGAGCGATCATCCCGGTAAGGCACCACGCCCAGATTCGGCGTGAGCGTGGTGAACGGATAGCTTGCAATCTTGGGCTTCGCGGCAGAGATGACGGACAGCAGGGTTGATTTACCTGCGTTAGGAAAGCCAACCAGACCGACGTCGGCCAGCAGTTTCAACTCCAGGATGATCCACTCCTCAATGCCAGGTTCGCCGGGCTGCGCGTGCTGTGGCGCCTGCTGGGTAGCCGTCGCGAAATATGCGTTGCCTTTGCCACCCCTTCCTCCGGGCGTCAGTACAAACGACTCTCCGTGACGCTGGATTTCGCCGACCACTTCGCCCGTCTCCGCGCGCCGTGCCACCGTTCCCAGGGGCACATCCAGGATCACGTCCTTGCCCGAAGCCCCGGTCCGATTTTGTGCTTCACCCGGTTTCCCATCCTCGGCATGAACATGCTTTCGGTATTTCAGGTGGAGGAGCGTCCAGAGTTGATCGTTGCCGCGCAGGATGACACTTCCGCCTCGTCCGCCATCTCCACCGTCCGGCCCGCCTTTGGGATTGAACTTCTCGCGATGAAAGTGAACAAAGCCCGCGCCACCCTTGCCCGACCGTGAGAGGAACTTGACGTAGTCGATGAAATTCTGGGAGGCCATCCCGCAGCGGCTAGGTTACCTTTTCCACTACGGCGCAGATCGATTTGAATATGTCGTCAATCGCACCGACTCCGTTCACTGTATAGAGTTTGCCCTGTTGTTCATAATAAGGCAGTACGTGAACCGTCTTTGAAAAATATTCTGCAATGCGCTTGTTTAGTTTTTCCTCTTCGTCGTCTGCACGGTTCTCAATATCCTTTCTCTTCGCGATTCGCTGCCGGAGTTCTTCTTCCGAGACGTCCAGCGCCACCACGCAGTGGATGGTCATGCTACGTCGTTTCATGAAAGCATCCAGGGCTTCAGCCTGGGCTATGGTTCGCGGAAAGCCATCGAACAGGAAGCCCTTGGCATCAGGCGTCTTTTCAACCTCTTCCTCCAGCATGGCGATAGTGATCTCATCTGGCACGAGCATGCCGCTCGCCATGATGTCATTGACCTTCTTGCCGAGTGGTGTGTTGTTTCGCGTATGCCAGCGGAAGAGGTCGCCCGTCGAAATATGAACCAGCCCGTACTTTTCTATGAGCTTTTGGCTTTGTGTGCCCTTGCCCGCTCCGGGCGGGCCGAAGATGATCATATTTAGCATGACGACAGATTTGATTTCAACTCAATAGGTTAGGTATTGTCCTGAGGATAATCCAGCGCTTTGTAGATGTCGTTCAGGTTGCGGCCCAGCCCGTTGTAGTCGAGCCCGAACCCGAGAACGAATTCGCGTTCGATGTCGAAGCCTACGTACCGCACGTCTATAGCTCTCTCCCGCGCAGGCGCCTTGCGCAGCAACGCTACCGCTTCAATGGAACGTGTGCCCAGCGCGCGCAGTTCATCCATGATCCGGCGCAGCGTCAACCCACTGTCGACGATGTCTTCAACGATGATGAGGTCCTGGTTGAACAGACTCTCATCATGACCGATCAGGGTCTTGAGGTCACCTGTCGATTCCATCCCGACATAAGAGGAGATTTTTACGAACGAAACGCGACACGGTATGGTGATCTGCCGGATCAGATCGGCGGCAAACATGAACGATCCGTTGAGCACCGGGAGGAACATGGGTGTCATTCCGGCATAATCGCGATTAATCGCTTCGGCCAGGGAAGCAATACGCGCCTGCACATCCGCGCTGCTGATAAAAGGCTCAAATTCCAGGTCCTGGATTTTCATTCCGATAGGATGGGGCGTCAAAGATAACCGCATTTTACAAATACTCCACAGCGTCACAGGTGCTCCATAAGGTATTCATACAGGGAAATCATCTGCGCAACATCCTCCTTGTGTACTTTTTCGGCGGGCGTGTGTGGATGCTCTTGTGCCACTCCTACAAAGCACCAGTCTATTGGATAGGGTGAGGCCTGCAATTCCCGACCGTCACTTGAGCCTGTACCCTCCACCTCATACTGGTGACGGATGCCCGACGCCGAAGCCAAGGCGGTGATGCGATTGATGTACGCCCGGCGCGGAATGTGCCTGTCGCGAAGCGATACCACCGGACCCGCGCCTGGATGAACACCATCCGTTGACCATGTCACATCCGCGACCAGTGTCTGACGTACGCCCCAGCGCTCGTACACGTGGCGGATCAGGAACGGCACCGTCCCACCACCGTGTTCTTCGCCACAACTGAAGCAAATTACGCCATCGCGAAGTGTCTCTGCCACTTTCAGAGCAACGTAGACGCCCACCCGGTTATCGAGACTGGCAGATTCGATGAAGTCGCCTTTACGTCTGAAGTTTACTTTGTAAGTCAAGTCCGTACCGCGGTCGATCACACGGCCAAACCGGTAGGTGGCATGGCCTTCATGGTCGTACTGCAGTTCGCACTCCACCGGGCCAAGCGAATCATGGCCGGTAAGGCGCGTGCCGGCCGTTGCCTCCGGGCTTCCGATGGGTACGAGTTGGTCGAAGTAGCGCACGGTAAAGCCAACGCTGTCCATATGCGCGAAGAGCGCTGTTCGCGGTGTGCCGAATTTGAGGATGAGGCAGTCCTGGAAATTATCGCCGTGGATGATCTCGGGTTGGGACGTCCAGCTACGGCTCCGCCGTTTCACGTAGTTGAGCACGAATGCTGTTAAGGCAGACTCGTTGCCGGAAGGCGCATGTATTTCGCAAAGCTGTCGGAGAAGTTTTACATCCATTAGCGACCAAAGGTTTTTTTGCTAATTTTCAAACGGGAGCAGGTTATGGTACACAACCTAGGCGAAAAAAATTCCATTGCCAATCAGTACCTCAGTGAATTGAGGGACCGTCACATACAGGCGGACAAGTGGCGATTCCGGTTCAACACGCAACGACTGGGATGGATCATGGCGACGGAGATCTCTCGCGACTTACCGTACATCGGCAAGGATGTTGTCACTCCGTTGGGCACCAAACACGTTCATGTGCTGGCAAAACAACCGGTGTTGGTAACCATCCTGCGTGCCGGTCTGTCGTATCATCAGGGATTCCTGGATGTGTTTGACCAGGCGTCAAGTAGTTTTGTAGGTGCCGCACGGGTGGAGGGAAAAGGAGATGTCAGCATTACCCTGGGCTATGTTGCTACTGGAGCACTGGAGGACGAGCTGGTCATACTTATCGACCCGATGCTGGCCACCGGCCGTTCCATCGTTCGTGCCGTGAACGAATTGACCCGGTTCGGTAAACCCAGACATATTTATATTGCAGTGCTCGTAGCCGCGCCGGAGGGGATTGCGTATATTCAGGAACATATGAAGGAATCTTTTTCGATCTGGACTTTCGCCATCGATGAGAAACTGGACGAGAAGTTTTACATCGTGCCCGGGCTCGGCGATGCGGGTGATCTCGGCTATGGCCCGAAGCTATGACCGCCCCGGCAATCATGAAATGAACGTCTGTATTTTATGTGGGAAGAATTGACGCGGGCTATCCCGGTGTATTTCTCAAGCATGCTGAAATTTATCCTGGGGCCGGTAGGAGGGTACCTGGCTAAGCTGAACATTGTGACTACCATCCTCACCACGGTCGCCGGCATGATGACGGTGGTACTGGCCTTTGCTTATTTCGGTGATCTGATCAAGAAGTTCGTTATCAGCCGCTACTTCCCGCGCAAGAACCGTTTTTCGGATCAGAACCGAAAGTTCGTCAAGATATGGCGAAAGTATGGGTTGGTGGGTGTTGCTGCCCTCACGCCCCTGCTTCTAACGCCAATAGGCGGTGCGTTGCTGGCTGTCGGATTTGGAAGTCCTCGCGACAAGATTATCATTTACATGTTCATATCCGCCTCGGTGTGGTCAGTGGGGTTGACCGTCCTTATCTATTTTCTCGGAGATACCGCTATCGATTACTTCAAACCCTCGGGTTGATCGTCTGGTAACACGTCGATATCACGGATCAGCGTGCGACTCGCAATTTTCCGGGCAGTTGGGGTCGCCGCTAAACCACCCTGTGCCGTTTCCTTGTACCTCGCCTCCATGCTCGCGCCAATTTCTCCCATGGCATCTACTACCTCATCGACAGGGATGACGCTGTCGACTTGAGCCAAAGCAATCTGTGCGGCGCTGAATGCAATGGCTGCGGCGCTCGCGTTACGAACGACGCAAGGCACCTCAACCAAGCCCGCAACCGGATCGCATACAAGACCCAGCATGCACTGAAGTGTTATGCCGACGGCATCAAATACAGTTTCATCACTGCCGCCCAGCATGTACACAATTGCGCCTGATGCCATTGCGGCTGCGCTGCCCGTCTCTGCCTGGCATCCCCCGACCGCCCCAGCCAAGGAAGCCCGCTGCTCAATGATCAGTCCGATACCCGCCGATACCAGCATGCCTTCCATAACCTTGTCGTCCGTGATGTTATGGATGCGTTGCGTCGTATACAGTACCCCCGGCATAATGCCACTCGCACCTGCTGTGGGAGCGGCCACTATCCTTCCCATGCACGAGTTCACCTCCTTGGCGGCGAGGGCACGCGCAATGAGATCCTGGAATTCACGACTCAACACCGTAATGTCCGATCGGAATACTTTCTTGCCGCCGTTATCAATCATTCCCGATCGCGACCGGGTGTCCTGTGTCAGCCCTGTCTCCACAGCCTCACGCATAACCTGCCAGGCCTTGTTCAACGTGGCAAGTACTTCCTCACGTCCGTGTCCCTTTTGCTCCTGTTCGTATTCCAACACGACTTCATGCAACGGGACACCGCGCTCGCGCGTGTATTCTCCCCAGGATTTGAATGATTCAAATAAGAATGGCATTGTTGAAGTGTTGATGTGTTGATGTGTTGATGTGCCTGCCCGACTGCCCAACCAGGTTGAAACGCTCAACGTGCACGAGCCGGGCAGGCGGGTTGATGTTTTGCTCGTACCCGCTAGAGTGCAAGTAGATGACGTCCCTGAGCCTGTCGGGGACCGATCACCGATCAAGGTTCCGCACGGCCAGTGTGAACACGGATCCTTTTCCGTATTCCGACTCTACGAAGATACGACTGGAAATCTTCTCCGCAGCCTCCCGGGCGATATACAATCCCAGCCCGGATCCTTTTGACGTAATGGTTCCCCGGTAAAACATATTGAAAATCTTGCCTTGTAACCCGGGCTTGATGCCTTCCCCATTATCTTCCACGGAGATCAGCACAAACTCATTTTCGCGCCGTGCCTTGATCCTGACATAGGGCTCATGGCCGGGCGTTTTTTTCTGGAACAGGATGGCATTGGCCAGGAGGTTGCTCAGGATCAGTTTGAGGCGCGTCCGGTCATTGTGTATCTCGTTTACACCCTCGGTGTCCACATGGATGCGGACATTCTCATATCCATCCATGAACGCGAGGCCTTCCAGTATTTCGGCACAGAGATGTTTGAGGCAGATCGGTTCCACACTCAACTCCTGGCGTTTGTTGGCGGAAAAATCCAGGATCTCGCGGATGAGTGACTCCAGTCTCACAACGCTTGTCTCGATCTTGTTAACGGCTTCTTTAGCCTCTGTTGGACTGGCAGCAAGCCGATTGACAGCCACAAGTCCCAGTATTGATTTGAGGGGCGCGCTTAGGTCGTGCGATACACTGTAGACAAAACGATCCAGTTCCTTGTTGGCGAGCTCAAGCTGAGCGTTTTGGAACGAAAGCTGTTGCTCCGTGATGCGGAGGTCGCTGATGACGCGCCCCGTTATCGCGGCAAAGATGAATAGGAGCGTCGTGCCGAGGAAGATATATATGACATCCATGGACTCAGGGGCGCTGCCTTCGACGAGCGCAGGAATGATGTATGTGATGAGGAAGATGAAGAAGTTGGTAATCACGGCGCCGCCAAAGCCGTGGCGGAGTGCGATGTACAGTGAGAAAAGACCATAGATGAACCAGAACCTGTTGAAGGGTATAAGGAAGGTCAGCACCGTCATCACCGCCAACACAACACATACCTCGACAACCTCTTGTAAAGCAGACCATGACGTTGCAGGACCGGCGTGAGGAAGGTCAACACAGGTAGCGTGAGTCCAAAATTCGCGATAAATTCCGACAGGATATTGCGGGTGAAATAAGGGAGCGCCTGCGAAGGTTCGTGATGACCGAAGTAGACTTGCAAGGCCTCGAGCAAACCGATTTCGATAAATACGGGAAGTGAAATGCCAAACACGAGGAATAACAGCAGGTGGCGTATGTTTGGCAACCAGAATTTTCCCTTCAGCCGATGAGAGAACCAATACCACGAGAGTGTGACCATCAATGTTTCGGGAAAGGCATACACAGGCCACAGCAGTACGTTGTCTACTTCCCACAGGTATGTACTCAAGGTGGCGTTGATATAGACCGCGGGAATAGTACGCCAGGGACCCCAGATGTTGACAAGCACGATGGAGATCGCAGTGGGCAGGTAGTAGTCGGCAACCCCCTGATCGTATCGGGTCATAATGGCAACCTGGCTGCCGAGGTGCAGCACAATGAACGGCACAACCCAGGTCCACCAGGGGAGGTGGACGGTTCCCGAATGCTGAATATCAGATTTCACATGCAAGGATCGTGACGTAACGGGGCTGCCCGAAGATAAGTTAGCGAAACACCGCGCTAAACTGCAACCGGATTCGGTTTATCGTACGCATCTACCGGTATACAGCTGCAGACCAGATTTCTGTCGCCGTAGGCGTTGTCAATACGCCCGACCGGAGGCCAGAATTTATTCTCGGCCACGAAAGGTAACGGATAGGCTGCCCTCCGACGGCTGTATGGCATATCCCACTCGTCGGCAGTCACGATCGCGGCGGTATGAGGTGCCTGTTTTAACACGTTTCGTTCCCGGTCAACGAGGCCTTCCTCGACTTCCCGAATCTCGTTGCGAATCTCAATCAACGCGTCGCAGAAGCGATCCAGTTCCTCCTTGGTTTCACTCTCGGTAGGCTCAATCATCAATGTCCCGGCCACCGGGAAGGAAACGGTCGGCGCATGAAAGCCGTAGTCCATTAACCGTTTCGCAATATCCTCAACTTCAATGCCCGCCTTCTTGAAACTCCGGCAGTCGATGATCATTTCATGCGCGCAGCGGCCGTTCTTGCCTGCATACAGCGTGCTGTAATGGCCCTCCAGTCGGCTCTTGATGTAGTTCGCATTCAGTATCGCTACCCGCGTTGCCTGCGTCAATCCTTCGGTGCCCATCATCGCTATGTACGCATACGATATGGCCAGTATGCTGGCGCTGCCCCAAGGGGCTGCCGAGACCGCGTGAATGGCATAGTTGCCGCCGGTGTGAACCTCCGGATGACCGGGCAGGAAGGGAGCCAGTGCCTCGCTGGCGCAAACAGGTCCCATGCCCGGACCTCCTCCTCCGTGAGGAATGCAGAACGTCTTGTGTAAGTTGAGATGGCAAACGTCGGCGCCGATACGGGCCGGCGATGTGAGACCAACTTGGGCGTTCATGTTGGCGCCATCCATGTACACCATGCCACCACAAGCATGGATGATGTCGCAAATTTCGACGATTCGTTCTTCAAATACGCCGTGTGTTGATGGATACGTTATCATCAGGCATGCCAGGTCATCTTTATGCGCCTCCGCCTTTTGCCTCAGGTCGTCTACATCCACCTTGCCGTCGGAATCCGATTTCACCACAACCACCCGCATTCCGGCCATTACAGCACTCGCGGGATTCGTGCCGTGTGCTGACGACGGTATCAATGCGACGTTTCGACGCTCATCTCCGCGTGACTGATGATACGCACGGATCACCATAAGGCCGGTGAATTCTCCCTGCGCGCCGCTGTTCGGCTGCAGGGAGACGCCGGGAAGACCAGTGATCTCTCGCAACCACGCCTCCAGGTTGCGGATCATCTCCTGATAGCCCGCCGCCTGTTCAAGAGGAACAAAGGGATGTATGTTTGCGAGTTCCGGCCACGTGACGGGTAACATCTCGGTAGTGGCGTTGAGTTTCATCGTACACGACCCCAGTGGGATCATGGAATGAACCATGGACAGGTCTTTGTTTTCCAGGCGCTTGAGATAACGCAGCATCTCATGCTCGGAATGATAGCGATTGAACACCGGATGCGTCAGAAATGCATCCTTCCTTCGCAAGGCCTCCGGTAGTTCGCGCGTCTGACCCTTGGGCGATGGGGCATCGGACCCTGAAGGTGCGTTCGCGCTGAATACAGCGACAATGTCGTCCACATCGGAAGACGTCGTCGTTTCATCGAGGGATATTCCCACATGGCCATCAGGAAAATAGCGAAAGTTGATCTGACGCTTCAGCGCCTCTGACCTGACTTTTTCGGTATTGGGAACGGCTACCTTCAACGTATCGAAGAAATATTCGTTGCGCTGTTCGAAGCCCAGATCCCTCAGCTTTTGATCCAGGCTCACGGCCAGCTTGTGTATCCCTGAGGCTATGCGCTTCAAACCCTCCGGGCCATGATACACGGCAAACATACCGGCCATAACGGAAAGCAATACCTGCGCCGTGCAAATGTTCGATGTCGCCCGTTCCCGACGTATGTGCTGTTCGCGCGTTTGAAGCGCCATTCGATAGCCGGGCTTTCCCGTTGCGTCGACGGACACGCCTATAATGCGGCCGGGCATGTGCCGCTTGAATTCTTCACGGGTTGCAAAGTAGGCGGCGTGAGGTCCTCCGTATCCCATCGGTACACCGAACCGTTGTGCCGAGCCGACGACTACGTCGGCGCCCATCTCCCCCGGCGATTTCAGTATCGCAAGCCCCAAAAGGTCGGCTCCGACGGCCACCATAACACCGTTCGCATGTGCTTTCTCGATGAACGCCTGATAGTCGCGTACCGCGCCGTTGTTGTCGGGATACTGAAGGTAAACGCCGTACAAATCCGGATCTGAAAGATCGAGCGTGTCGAGATCGTTTACGTGCAGCTGGATGCCGATTGGTACGGAACGCGTGCGAAGAACATCGAGCGTTTGTGGAAAGGTGTTCCGGTCGACAAAGAATCGGCGCGCTTCTGCCTTGTTTCCCTTGCGGGCTGCAAACAGCATGCTCATTGCTTCTGCGGCCGCGGTTGCCTCATCCAGAAGCGACGCGTTGGCCAGTGGCAATCCGGTAAGTTCGATGATGACGGTTTGAAAATTGATCAACGCTTCCAGCCTTCCCTGAGAAATTTCTGCCTGGTAGGGGGTATACGCCGTATACCATCCCGGGTTCTCCAGGATGTTCCGCCGGATGACGGCGGGCGTATAACAGTTGTAATAGCCTGTGCCTATGTAGGACCTGAAAATCTGATTGCGGGTCATCATCTTGCTGAACGCCGCGATAAAGCCCTGTTCCGTAAGCGCTTCGGGAAGCTCAAGCGGTCGCGTCAGCCGAATGTTGTCCGGGATCGTCTGATCGATGAGTTCATCCAGCGAACCCGCGCCGATCGTTTTGAGCATGTCCGAAATCTGTGTGGCGTCCGGGCCGATATGACGGGATGAAAATCCGTGATTGCCCTGAGAGTCAGTGTTCATTTCAAGTATCCCCTTTTCCGGCCACAAAGGTAACCGAGTCCGGCTAATTTTGGCAGAATCCCCGGAAAATGAACGACAAGGGAGGAGTTAAAGGCATTGGTTAAAAAGGTGTTATCTTTGCACGCCGGAAGCTCCCTTCCGTTTGCTTTGTTGGCTTTAATTTCAGCGTATGCGAATTCTGCTGTTTTGTCTTCCCATTGCCCTGGGGGCTGCGTTATCGGTACCGGATACCACGGACGTTGAAAGCTACGCGGCCCGTATCACCCCTGAACGGTTGCGCGAATTTGTCTCGGTACTGGCCTCTGATTCCCTGGAGGGCAGAGAGACCGGAACACGCGGCCAGCGTAAGGCTGCTGAATATATCCGTGCCCATTTTGAGAAAATAGGCCTGAAAGGTCCGGCCAACGCGGGCTATTTCCAGACACTGGAGCTGTACCAGTCGGAACCTGGCGAGATTTACGTGAAGGCCGGGAACAAGGAGTTCGGCCATACCGGAAAAGTGGTGTATCTGGGCAAAGCTGACTCCGGGGGCGAGGTAACCCTTCCATTGGTGTATGCAGGATATGGACGGGAAGAGGATTTCAACACAATCGATGTCGAAGATAAAGCCGTTCTCATCCGGATTCCCGATAGCCGGCTGTACAACCTTCCTGAAGTTAGCCGGGCGCGCCAACTCGGCGCCAAAATGGTTTTCATTTGGAGCATTGACAGCGAAAGGGAATTCGATGACCTGGCATTCCGCGAACGCGCCGCGCAGCACAGCAGTAGGCCCTCACTGGAAAAGCCTCGCGTGTATGCACCAAATGCGGGCTCTTTTGTCGTTGCTCCCTCCGTCGTTGGTACACTGATGGGTGTAGGACCTGAAAAACTAAAGGCCGCTGCCGTGGAGGATCCTGCGAAGAAGCCCTTGACACGAATTCGGCCGACGACGATTACCTATCGAACCGAAGTCAAGATAACCACAATCCCTACCGAAAATGTACTCGGTCTGCTCGAGGGCACCGACCTGGCAGATGAAGTGGTCGTCGTAACAGCACACTATGATCACATCGGAATTAGCCACGGTGTACGGGGAGATTCAATTAATAATGGCGCGGACGATGACGCATCCGGGACTGCAGCGGTCATGCAGCTTGCCCAGGCATTCGCCGATGCGAAGCGAGATGGACGCGGACCACGTCGCAGTATCCTTTTTATGACCTTTACCGGCGAGGAGAAAGGGTTGCTTGGCTCCGCATACTATGCCGCTAATCCGGTTATCCCCATGGAAAAAACGGTGCTCAATCTGAACATCGACATGATTGGGCGAAGGGACGACGAACACAAAGACAGTCCGCCGTATGTATACATCATTGGAACGGGTGACAAGACATCCGGACTCAACCGCTTCAGCGAATGGGTCAACAACAAATATTGTGACCTAACATTCGATTACAAGTACAACGACCGCGATCACCCTACACGGTTATTCTATCGTTCCGACCATTGGAACTTCGCTAAACACGGGGTGCCGATCATCTTCTATTTCGACGGTCTTCATGAGGACTACCATAAGCCCAGCGACGAAGTCGACAAGATTGAATTTGACTTGTTGACGAAGCGAGCGCAGTGCGTATTCTACACGGCGTGGGAAGCTGCCAACCGCGACGAACGTCTTCCCGTTCCGTGAGAAAGAGTTGAAGAGTTGAAGGGTTGAAGAATTGAATAAAATCTTCAACGCTCCAATCTTCCTATTCGATTGGTACGTTTACGTGGCGTTCGGCATGGTATGACGACCGTACCAAAGGTCCGGCCTCTACATAGCGGAGTCCGCGCTTGAGTCCTTCCTCTTTGTACATGGCGAAGGTATCCGGGTGGATGTATTCGATCACTTCATGATGCAGTCGTGTCGGCTGAAGGTACTGGCCCAGCGTAAGGATGAGCAGACCGTGTTCGACGAGATCGTCCATCGCTTGAAACACTTCATCTTTGGTTTCACCGAGGCCCAGCATGATGCCTGACTTTGTCCGCTTGCCATACTCGCGGATTCGTCGGATTTGCTCCAGGCTGCGTTCATATTTCGCCTGAGGACGAACATTGCGATACAGGCGTCGCACGGTCTCCATGTTGTGCGACACGACTTCCTGTCCCGCCGAGATCATCCGTTCCAGTGCGTCCCAGTTTCCCTTCGTGTCGGGTATCAACGTTTCGATGGTGGTTTCCGGATTCAGCTTTTTGGTTTGAACGACGGTCTGATACCAAATCTCCGCGCCACGGTCCTTCAACTCATCGCGGTTGACTGAGGTAATGACAGCATGTCGCACACCCATCTTCTGAATGGCCTCGGCTACGCGCCGCGGCTCGTCGGTGTCGTATTCTGTTGGCCGTCCGGTAGCTACGGCGCAAAACGTGCAACTTCTCGTACAGATGTTTCCGAGAATCATGAACGTCGCGGTTCCCGCACCCCAGCATTCTCCCATGTTGGGACAGTTACCGCTTTCACAAATGGTGTGTAATTTGTGCTGATCGACGACCCTCCTCACACGCGCATAATCCGGCCCGACCGGAAGCTTGACGCGAAGCCAGTCGGGTTTCTTTTTCCGCTGTGGGTCGCCAGAAATGACAGGTAGATCAATCATTGGAATTCATTCAATAGAGAGGCGTCATGCTAAAAACACGTACACTCCCTAATTAGTTTTTCAAGTTTGACTTGATCCTAGGCGCCAATGACTTCCTTGTAAGCCTGGGCAGACAACAGTCCTTCGATTTCCGCTGGATTCGTAACCTCCACCTTGATCAGCCAACCTTCTCCATACGGGTCTTCGTTGACTTTTTCAGGGCTGCCTTCGAGGATGGGATTTATTTCGATAACCTTTCCACTGACAGGCATAAACAGGTCAGATACCGTCTTGACCGCCTCCACGGTTCCAAAGACGTCGTGCTGTGAGAGTTCCTGACCTTTTGTTGTAATATCAAGGTACACGATGTCACCGAGTTCGCTCTGGGCAAAATCGGTAATGCCTACTGTCGCACTGGTACCTTCAATTTTGATCCATTCGTGATCTTTGGTGTAGCGGAGTTCTTCTGGAATATTCATTCAAGCGATTTTTAAGCGGGGGCAAAATACGGAATTTTCGGCTGAAAGCCCTGCGCGGGCGTTAGCACTCCGACCGGCCTTATTGAGCGAGGTTAAAGCTCACTCGAACACCGAAGCGGGTGGTCGACCGGGGGAAAGCGCTCGAAATGAGGGGCTCGTTTATGGTTCTTTCAAAATACCCCTGCACATTGAGCTTTTCATTGAGTGCATAGGCGATGCTCGGCCGCAACTGAAAGTTGACGTTGCCGTTCGTGAACACGCCCGGTTCACCAATCTTCCGTTGCAAGGTCCTGGTATCCGACACGGTCAGGTTGAGGCGGAAGGTGAAGTCATTCTTTAGCACAACGGTTCGTCCCTGTGTCTTGAAGGGAAGTCGCATATTGTTCTTAGTGTAACCCAGTTCAAACGACACGTCCCTGCTGTTCACCTCTGAAACCTGCGCATTCGAAATATTGAGCGCGAGGTCGCGTTTGGTACGGTATTGAAGATTCGCGGACAACCTGCTCTTCGTTCGGACATTGATTCCGACGAGTGGTGCGAACTGTTCAGAGATAAGCACCTGGTTGATCACATATACAGGGATGGCCTGACCATCGTTGTTGACTCCGAAATACCGCCGGTTGTAATCTTCGATGGGAATGTCCAGGCCAAGGTATTCGGGATTACTGTACTGAAGTGAATTCGAATAGTTTACGACGGAGTAAGACGACGTATATGCGTGGGTGATCGAGATCATCTGGAACGCATCTCTAAGCGCGGGCAGTTTGCTCAATCCGGTATACTCCACCCGCCAGTTTGGCAACGGCGAGTTCGGGAAAGGCGAGAGGCTTATCGTGTGTGCGTTCTGACCCGTGTAGGCCGCGATGAAAGCCGGGATCAATACATCCTGCGACGCCGTATCAAATTCCGGCTGACCTGTAATGAGTGCAAACCTGCTGCGGATGATTTCGAGGTTCTCTTCAAAATCATGAAAGGCTGACGACTCTTTCTCTCCGTTGTCACCGTTGAAGGCCGTCCGAATCGTCATGGTCGATATCCTGTAGCTGCCACTCCTGCTGGGATTGAGTGATGCAAAACCGTAATCGTCCGCCGCAGGATTGTCAGGATCAAAACGGAAGATCTCCTGGTAGGCAGTCATTGCATCCTTCTTCACATCAATAGTAATGCGCAGGTCGGGCGCAGGTTCCACATTTGCCCGGAGGTTCAATGATGTGGTTCGCGTCTGGGTGAACGGAATTGTCAGACTTGTCTGCTGCACCAGCCAATTATTTCGGGCTGCGTCGAAACGAATGTCCGGATTCTGGTCGCCGAGCACAAAGCCCCATCCTGGCGCACTGAAATCGCGGTCCATGCCAAACAGCCACGGCGATGGTGTAAAGCCGGGTAGTATCGTTCCTTCGGATCTCGTGTACGTGCCATTAACCGAACGCAATGACATGATCAGCCTGAACAATCCCCTGATCGCAGAAGGTGTTTTACGCGTGGTGTCCTGCTGCACTTGCGGTTGTTGTCTTCCGCCGGTCGGAACACGGGAAGGCGGTCGCGGTGGTGTATTGATTTCCCTGAGGAACTTGCTCTTGTTATACAGCTTTACCAGGTCGACTGTGCCGGAGAAATTCTGTTCGCGGTTGTTTTGAATTGTGTTGCGGAAGTCCAGGCTGTCCGGTATGTCCTGCTCGCCAGTCTGTATGGTTATCGAGTCCGGCTTGTTCAGGGGACCCGCGCGCCAATTGTAGCTCGCCTGGTAGCGGTAGTCCGCGCGCAGCCAATCGACCGCGGGTATCTTATCCAAAGGAAGGGTATAGTTTACAGCGACGCTCTGGTCGAAGTTTTTCATCCGCCCGAACTTCTTCAGGTTGCTGATGACTTCATCGCGTTTTTCTTCCGTATCAAGCTCGCCTTCAGGTTCATCTACTACAGCATTGGCCCGTGCGTTGTAGTCCAGCGTGAGGTTCTTCGATAGCGCCCACCGGAGGTTGTATGTTCGGTTGAATATGAAGTATTTCTGGAAATTCGAGAAATCGCCCAGACCGCCGTCGTTACGATAAATGTATTTGCTGAACGAACGATCCAGGTCAGCCCGCACGCCGATATTGGATGGCATGAGCCCGATATTGAAGTCCTTAATGAGCCGCAGCCAGGGCGAATTGAATCCTTTTACATTTTTGAACGGCTCGACGCCTGTCGCCTTGGGCGCAAAATTATATGCAACGGATGCCCTATGCTGCAAGTTAAGCTGTTCCTTGATGTTGAAATTCGTTCGCGTGGCCTCGCTGAATGCATAGCTGAAGGAAAGATTTTCGATATCGTATATGCGCGTCGGCGCGTCGGGCTTCACCTTTACTTTCCTTACATTGGTGAAATTGAGACTTCGTCGGACAGACTCGTCGCGTATGAGCTCAACGTAGTCGTTACGTTCCTCGCTCGTGTTGAAGGATCGCAATGTCGCGTCCAGCCTTACGTCCGGGTTAGCAGGGTCGAACTGGGGATTGCTGACGCTACGCTCGTAACTCACAAACATCGGTATGCGGATGCCTGTATTGCCGGGCAGCAGTTTGTCGACATTCACATTGGCAGCCACGTCGTACGCAGTTGTTTCGTCGCGCGTTCGCTCCATGATCTTCGAACTTACGCCACCGAATCCGAACGTCGTGTGCCGGAACGCTCCGGTGACCGTGGCAAAGTCGGCGAGGCGGGCGTTCAGCGTTGCATTCACGGCCCATCCCGGCGTCCGGTCAAAGTCGGTAAGGCGTAATTCATTAGCCCACACGCACGCGGAATGCGAACGCTTGTCGGAAGTTCGTGGATTACGAACGCCGATCATGATCAGCCGCACGCCGCTGAGGTCCGGCCGTCCCAGGATGCGGATACGATGTCTTCCCACAGGGTCGCCCTCATACACCTCAGACAATGGGAACCCTTCGCGGTCGCGGCGAACCTTGAGCGCCGTCAGGGCATCGAGTTCGAGGTCGATTTCATTTTCCTCCGGCCAAATCTCGCGCACGTCCGGATTGCCGGGATTTGTGACGCGGCTTACCTTGAGCGGTATCTCGATTTCGTAGTAGTTCTGGTCAAAGTCGGTTCCCAGCCGGATAAAGGCAGTAAGTTCGTCATCTTCCGATTCGCTGTCGGCGTGGAGGAACATCTTGATCCTGCCGTAGTTGAACAGGTCGGCCTCCAGGTTCTTATAGATAGCGCGCGCATCGCCATCGAGCAGGTTGTCGACGCAGAATTGCACCGACTGCTCATTTAGGAATCGCGTGATCGTTGACGTGTTGTCCCGGTCGCGTACGACACCCGGCGGAATCCGGTAGGGCGACTTGTTATTGTCGGGATCCGGCGACGCATTGTCTTCCAGGTTTACGACCGACACAGAGAAGTTGTCCAGGTTGGGTTCCGGCGTTTCAATCAGGCCACTTTCCCACAATTGCCCCGGGTATCTTCTCCAGCGGCTGCCGATCATCCGGAAGTTCGCAAAGCGCAATACAACGGGCTCAGCGAAATCAGTCAATACCATGCGGACATACCGGATCGACTTGAACCCGCTGATGTTGCCGAACCTGTTTTCAAATTCCCGGACAGGGATACGAAACAGGTACCATGTAACACGCTCTCCATTGACCTCGGCCGTCGCATCAACGCGGTCAACGATGTATTCGCTGCCCACCCGCAGCTGACCGGGACGGAGGTCGATGTCGTACTCGTAGTATTCCTCCAACTCGTTCAGCGTGTTGTCCGCGTTGCGGTCTTCGTTGTCGGGATAGGGACTACCGGAACGGGCCACGAGGTCGTTGCCCG
>JAJJPK010000011.1:0-7002 GCA_032907565.1 Cyclobacteriaceae bacterium
TCAAGCTCCGTAAGCGATTGGTAGTTTTTCAGTTTGCCATTTCGATTTTCATGATCATCGGCGTCATTACCGTATTCCGCCAGATGAACTTTCTCAGCAACAAAGACCTGGGATTCGACAAGGAGAATGTAATGAGCATCCGCTTATACGGGAAGTTGTGGGAACAAGCGGTGATAAATCGGGAATCCATCCGGACAGAGCTAATGGCAAGCACACTCGTTCAGAGCGTGGCAAATATTGGCTCCTTTCTTGGGAACAGCCTGAGCCGGGAAACGCTGGTGCCTGACGGACTGGATTCTATTGCAAGGGAAAAGCTGCCCAGTGTGCGATTTATCAGGGCCGATGAAGGTTTGGTTCCGACGATGAAGCTCCAGCTTGTCGAGGGAAGGAATTTCGATCCGGCTGCTGATCCCATAAACGATTCGACGTCTGCGTACCTGGTTAATGAAACAGCGGCTAAGGTGCTTGGACTGGAAGAGCCCGTTGGCACAATGGCTTCAAACGAGTGGGACGAATCGAGGGGGAAAATCGTAGGCGTGATCAAAGATTTTAACTACGCATCGCTTCATCATGAGATCGAACCCATTGTCATCTCGTATCGTCCCTATTGGGTAGGCACCATGCTGGTACGCCTGGAGGCGGGCAGGACCCAAGAAGCCATTGCATTTGTTCAGTCGGTGATCAGGAAAGCAACTCCTGGTTCGACCCTGCTCTACACTTTTGTTGACGACAAGCTGGCAACTATGTATAAGGATGAGTCGAGCATCAAAAAAGTACTGGTTTGGTTCTCCGCTTTTGCAATTTTAATAGCGGCGTTGGGGCTATTTGCACTCGCCGCCTACGTGACGGAGGTAAGAACAAAAGAAGTAGGCATCCGCAAAGTGCTGGGATCCACTGCCTCGCAGATTGTATTTTTGTTTGCCAGGGAGTATGTCGTCATGATCGCCTTTGCCTTTTTGGTAGCAGTCCCTTGTGCGTATTACGTTGTCCGGCTCTGGCTGAACACTTTTGCCTACAAGGTCGACATAGCCTGGTGGATGTTTGCCCTTCCCGGACTGGTTGTCCTCGTGATTGCCATGCTTGCGGTAAGTACGCAATCGTTCAGAGCGGCACTGTTGAACCCTACAAAGAGCCTGAGAAATGAATGAGTGGATGAGTGAATGAGTGAATGGGTGGATGAGTGGCCTTCGACAGGCTCAGGCACTGGGTCTTCGACTCAAAATGGTTTAAGGAAACTTTCGTTCCTGAGCCTGTCGAAGGGCCCATTAACGATTACCGATGTTTAACATACACATTAAATCCGCCTGGCGCGCCGTCTTCCGACAGAAGTGGTTTTCCGTGATCAACATCGTCGGCCTTGCAGTCGCTTTGAGCGCTTTCTTCCTCATCATTCAGTACGTCGGGTTCGAAAGAAGCTATGACACCTTCCACGAAAAGGCAGAACAAATTTACCGGGCAAATACGACGCGATTTGAAGACGGGAGGGTCATCTACCGCACTGCCTTGAGCCCTGCGAATGCCGGGCCCTTTCTGAAAAAGCAATTTGAAGAAGTTAAGACATTCACGCGGCTGGTTTCCATGCAGTTCAATTTCGTTTGCGCCGTATCGTACTCGGACGACGATCGAACGACTACTTTCAACGAGCGGCATGTGTACTACGGAGACCAGGATTTCTTCACGGTGTTCTCCTTTCCGTTGATCGCTGGTGATGTTTCAACTGCACTAAAGGAACCGTTTACGGTCGTGATCTCACAGGAAGCGGCCAACCGATATTTTGGCGATAGAAATCCCCTGGGTCAAACCCTGCGTTTCGTAAACAGCTCTGAGGAACACGAATACAAGGTAACCGGCGTACTGGGTCATCCGGACGGCCCTTCACACCTCACGATTGATTTTATCTTTTCTTATCCGTCTCTGACAAGTTCTGCGTTTCGCGGAGACGCGTACGATAACTGGGCCGACGACGTAATGTACACCTACATTCGGTCGGAGGCAGTTCTCAGTGACAGGGCGATAAACGACAAACTCCGTTTATCATCCGACGCAGGTGCTCAATTGGATATGGCCATGGGCCTCCGGCCGGTTAACGCCATACATCTGTCAGGTGGCCTGCAGGACGAGCCGAGTCCGACCGGAAGCAGAACGGTAATCGACTTTTTTCTGGTGGTCGGCTGTTTCATTGTGACGCTCGCCTGGATCAACTACTCGAATCTCGCTACTGCCGATGCGCTGCGTCGCATTCGCGAAGTAGGCGTCAGAAAAATTATTGGCGCATCCCGGTGGCAAATCGTTGCACAATTTGCCATACAGTTCACGTTGATCAATGCACTCGCCTTAGTACTGTGCTGCGTTCTCGTGCCTGCTGCGGTTCCGATGCTGCAAGAGTTTACCGGTGTGCCCCTGGAATTTCGTATCGACGGCCTGCCTTTGTTGCCGTTGGCGGGCTTCTTTGTTGTGGGTATCCTTTTGTCCGGAGGCTACCCGGCTTATGTTCTTTCAAACCTCAACCCGGGTAGATCGCTACGCGGGACAATTCTTCACAGGCCTAAGAATACCCTCATCCGCGATTTGATGGTGGGCTTCCAGGCTTGCGTGAGCATGGCTTTGATTATCGCCACGCTTGTGGTTTATCGACAGTTGAACTTCATGCAGCAGGCTGACCTTGGCATGAACATCGATAATACCTTGGTCGTGAAGGCGCCGATCTTTACTGATGCTACGACTGAGTCGCGGCTTAAGGCGTTCAGGGATGAACTTCTCGAACGACCTTCCGTTCGGGCAGTGACACTGTCTTCCACCGCGCCCGCGGGGGTGGAAAATGGATGGGTCGCAACAATAAGACGAGATGAAGACGACAAGACCGGGTATCCCGTCGAAGTAAATGTAGTGGACAAGGACTTCGTAAGGACTTTTAACATCGAGTTGATGGCGGGAAGAGATTTTCTTCCATCCGACTATCGAACCTGGCAACGGTTTGGAGATCAGACAGAGCACGTTATTATAAATGCGTCTGCAGCTGCGCTTCTTGGGTTTGACGATCCCGAGGCCGCCATAGATAGGGACTTTTTCTGGAATGGCGGCAGGTGCAGGGTTGCCGGTGTGGTGCGCGACTTTCACCAGCGGTCGCTGCAGCATGAAGTTAAACCTGCCGTATTTGTGCTCGACAAAAACGGGACGCAGCTTTCCATCCGGTTGGACGCAAGTTCGACTCTCTCGCAACAACGGGCGATGCTGAATTATGTGGAAAGCAATTTCCGTAAGTTCTTTCCCGACGACCCGTTTGAATATTTCTTTCTCGAAGAGCTTTTTGATGCCCAATACCGCGGTGAGCAGAGGCTTACTTCCTTGTTTACCGCTTTTTCAACAATCGCGCTCTTCACTGCCTGGCTCGGGATGGCGGGATTGATTTCGTTTTTCCTCTTGCAACGCCGCAAGGAAATCGGAATAAGAAAAGTACTTGGGGCGACTGTAGTGGAGATTTTGAAAATGATTTCCAGGAACTACCTAAAGTCAGGATCAATCGCTTTAGCCGTTGTCATCCCTATTACGTATTACATGACGACTGTATGGCTTGAACGGTACGCGTATCACATTGCACCCGATGTCTGGATGTTCGTCACGCCCGCGTTGGGTGTCATTGCCATTACGCTTGTCCTTGTTGTGTTACAGTCTATGAAGGCGGCGATGACGAATCCGGCGGAGGCCCTGAGAAATGAGTGAATGAGTGAATGAGTGAATGAGTGAATGGGAGAAAGAGTTGAAGAACCCGCCTGCCCGACTAACGGCGTCGAGGTGTCATGACATCTTTGGGCAGTCGGGCAGGTTGAATAGTTGAATAGTTGAATAAGGGATTAAAAGGATTCAAAGATTCGAAGCAGCCAGGGTTGGCGAGCGCCTACTGCCCACTGTCCAAAGTCGGACGTTGATGTCCGGAAACGTCATTTTAGATCGTTGCAAAACAGCCTTTTTGGGCGGCAATACAAATGGCACCAACATTGAATAGGGTACCTAAACCAATCGTTATTAAGTATGAAAATACCTTTCCTTCTGGTGTTATTCCTTGCCGCGTCCTGGTCGTCATTTAGCCAGACTGTAAACCTGGAGAAACTCAAAACCGGTGATAACTGCTCGGTTGTTAACAGATCAATGTCTTCCCTAAAGGACGGAAGCCGGTCGGGCGTATCGCTTGATGAAAGGGAGGGTAACGGGCTCGTCTGGTTGGACGGCGTTTCATTTGCATCCGGTACTATCGACGTCGATATCCGCGGAAAGAACAAGCCGGGGCAGAGCTTTGTCGGAATTGCATTTCACGGCGGCGGCGATGACACATACGACGCCGTTTACTTCCGCCCGTTTAACTTTCAGTCGCCCGACCCGGCCCGCAGAAGTCATTCGGTTCAGTATATCAGCATGCCGGACAAGGACTGGAGTGTACTTCGTCAACAATTTCCCGGCAAGTATGAAAATCAACTGACGGATGTCGTCAATCCTGATGAGTGGTTTCACGCGCGCATCGAGGTTGCAGATCGTTCGATATCAGTTTTCGTCAACGGCGCTTCCAAACCGAGCCTTGTGGTTGAAAAGCTCAACGACCGTACGACGGGCAGGATCGGCCTCTGGGTAGGGAATGGCTCAGCCGGAGATTTTTCCAACCTTGTTGTCGCGAGTAGTGAGTAGTCAGGGGTGAGGGGTGAGAGTGAGTGTGAGTGTGAGAGTGAGGAACTACATCCAAACCTTAATCAGTGCGCCCCTATACCCTTATACCCTTATACCCTTATACCCTTATTTCCTTATTTCCTTATTTCCCTTTTCCCCTAACCAAATATGCTCCGTAACTACTTCCTAATCGCCTGGCGCAACATCAGAAAGAACAAGGTGTTCTCGCTGATCAATATTCTTGGTTTGTCGACAGGGATTGCAGCATGTTTGCTCATCACGCAGTACGTGATGCACGAGCTCAGCTACGACAACTATCACAGCAAGAAGGACCGCATATTCCGGATGCAGCAGGATCGGTACGACAAAGGTGTTTTGTCTACCCAATGGGCGTACGGATGCTCGGCAATAGGACAGGCCCTGAAGGAAAACTTTCCGGAAGTGGAGGAGTATGTTCGCATGAGGCCCGGTCAAGAGGTGCTCAGCTATGGTGATGTGTTCTTCAAAGAAGAGAAAGCATACTATGCCAGCGAAGCGTTTTTCAAAGTGTTTTCAATACCCCTGATCAAAGGCGATCCGGAGACCGTGCTCGAGCGTCCGCAGACTCTTGTGTTGTCACAATCCGCCGCACGACGATATTTCGGCGATGAAGATCCTGTCGGCAAGACACTCAAGATGAACGGCGAGGCGGATTTCGAAGTGACCGGCGTGTTCGAGGATGTTCCTGAGAACAGCCACATGAAGCCGGAAGTGTTGTATTCTTTTCAGACAATCGTCAGCTGGTGGGGAGACGAAGTGCTGACGGCCTGGCAGTGGGATGGATTTTGGAACTACATCCTGCTCAATGAAGGGACAGATCCTGCCGCATTCGAAGCCAAGATACCTGCGTTGGTTGAAAAACTTGCGGGTGAAGGCCTGAGGCAATATGATGCGGGCATGGAATTTCACCTCCAGCAGATAGATGACATCCATCTCGATTCGCACTACATGGGTGAATTCGAGGCTAACGGCAGCAGAAGCTCGACCTATTTTCTAAGTGTCATCGCCCTTTTTGTCGTCCTCATCGCGTGGATCAACTACGTTAACCTGTCGACCGCGCGATCGCTGGAACGCGCACGGGAGGTGGGGCTGCGCAAGGTGATGGGGGGCATCCGGTCGCAATTGATTCGCCAGTTCCTGATGGAATCCTCCTTTCTCAATGTGATAGCATTTCTGCTGGCATTGATTATCGTCGTGATCGCGCTTCCCTATTTCAATCAACTTGCAGGACGGGAGATTGGGTTTACACTCCTGCGGTCGCCGCAGTTCTGGGGCGTTCTTGCCTTGGTGCTTATGGTGGGCATTGTTCTGTCCGGCCTATACCCTGCGTTCATTCTCTCTGGCTACAGGCCTGCGGAAGTGTTGAAGGGAAAGTTCAGGAATTCCTGGCGGGGGCTTTATCTACGCAAGGGACTGGTCATCTTCCAGTTCGTTGCCACTGTCGTCCTGCTTGTGGGGACGTTCACGGTTTACCGCCAGATAACTTATATGCGTCAGCAAGACCTCGGAGTAAATATCGATCAGACCCTCGTTTTGCGTGGTCCGGCGTCTGTCGACTCTACATACACCATGAAATACGAGGTATTCCGCAATACGATTTCGCAATCCCCTGAAGTTACAGCGGTCACCGCCTCGACGTCCATCCCCGGGGAACAACCGGGCTGGAATGCGGGTGGCATACGTCTGATATCAGAAAGCGAACAGTCCAGCAAACAATACCGCGTCATCGCAACCGACTACGATTTTGTTGAAGCCTACGGCCTTGAGATCGCCGCGGGAAGAGCGTTCTCAAGAGATTATCCCAACGAGGAAGGCAGCGTATTGATGAACGAATCGGCAACGCGGCTTATGGGTTTCAAGGAAATAGAAGATGCACTGCAAAAGGATATCTTCTTCTGGGGTGACACCTTCCGGATCGTCGGCGTGTTGAAGGATTATCACCAGGAATCTCTGAAGAAAGCGCATGATCAACTCATATTCCGTTTTAACCCGCAGGTAAGAGGGTACTATTCCCTGAAGGTGAAATCCACCGACATGCAACAGACCGTAGATCGCGTCAAAGAAACCTGGTCATCGGCCTTTCCGGGCAACCCGTTCGACTATTTCTTCCTCGACGAGCATTACAACGATCAATACAAAGCCGACCAGCAATTTGGGAGAATCACTGCAGTGTTTTCTGTGCTGGCAATATTGATCGCTTGCCTTGGCCTTTTCGGTCTATCGTCGTTAACAGCGGTGCAACGCACGAAGGAGATCGGCGTTCGAAAGGTGATGGGCGCTTCCGTCCCGGCCATTCTTGTTCTGGTA
>JAJJPK010000012.1:0-29150 GCA_032907565.1 Cyclobacteriaceae bacterium
CGGGCAGGTCGCCCGGCACCAGCAGGTGACCAACCCGAAGAACACCGTCTTCTCCATCAAGCGCTTCATGGGGCGCCGGCACAACGAGGTGGCCAGCGAGGAGAAGCTGGTCCCTTACAAGATCGTCGGCGGCCCGGACGACCTCGTGAAGGTCGAGATCCGCGGCAAGAACTACGCCCCGCCCGAGATCAGCGCGATGATCCTCCAGGACCTGAAAAAGACCGCGGAGGACTATCTCGGCACCGAGATCGACCGCGCGGTCATCACCGTGCCGGCCTACTTCAACGATTCCCAGCGCCAGGCCACCAAGGACGCGGGCGAGATCGCCGGCCTGAAGGTCGAGCGCATCATCAACGAGCCCACGGCGGCCGCGTTGGCCTATGGCCTGGACAGCAAGAAGGGCGGCAAGGTCGCGGTGTTCGACCTGGGTGGCGGCACGTTCGATATCTCCATCCTCGACATCGGCGACAACGTCTACGAGGTGCTGGCCTCCAACGGCGACGGCCACCTCGGCGGTGACGACTACGACGAGGAGCTCATCCACTACGTGGCCGAGGAATTCCGCAAGAAGGAGGGCATCGACCTCCGCAAGGACGCCATGGCCCTGCAGCGTCTCAAGGAAACTGCGGAAAAAGCCAAGATCGAACTTTCCAGTTCCATGGAAACGGAGATCAACCTCCCCTACATCACTTCGGTGGACGGTGTTCCCAAGCACCTTGTGAAGAAGCTCAGCCGTGCCAAGTTCGAGCAACTTGTTGACGACCTTGTGAAGCGCACGCTCGAGCCGTGCCGCAAGGCCGTGGAGGATGCAGGCGTAAGCACATCCCAGATTGACGAAGTCATCCTGGTGGGCGGTTCGACCCGGATCCCGAGAATCCAGGAAGAAGTAGAGAAGTTCTTCGGCAAGAAGCCTTCAAAGGGCGTTAACCCGGACGAGGTTGTGGCCGTAGGTGCTGCGATCCAGGGCGGTGTACTCACCGGTGAAGTGAAAGATGTACTCCTGCTCGACGTTACCCCGCTGTCGCTGGGTATCGAAACGCTGGGAGGCGTCTTCACGAAACTGATCGAAGCCAACACGACGATACCGACCAAGAAATCGGAGGTCTTCTCGACGGCGTCAGACAACCAACCTTCCGTGGAGATCCACGTGCTCCAGGGAGAACGCCCGATGGCAAAGGACAACCGGACTATCGGCCGGTTCCACCTCGACGGCATTCCGCCAGCACCGCGCGGTATTCCTCAAATCGAGGTGACGTTCGACATCGACGCAAACGGTATCCTTCACGTTTCGGCGAAGGACAAGGGCACCGGAAAAGAACAGAAGATCCGCATTGAAGCGTCTTCGGGACTGACCGACGCCGAAATCGAACGGATGAAGCAGGAAGCGCAAGCCAATGCCGAAGCCGACCGTCAGGCACGGGAGAAAGTCGAAAAGATCAATCAGGCCGATTCGATGATCTTCCAAACCGAGAAGCAGCTTAAGGAATACGGCGACAAGCTTTCCGAAGGCAACAAGTCGGCCATCAACGCTGCGCTTGAAAAACTGCGGAAAGCACACGGTGCTCAGGACGTTGCAGCGATCGATGCGGCCCTTGCCGAGTTGAACACTGCATGGCAAGCGGCGTCCGCGGAGATGTATCAGGCTTCTTCAGGCGCTGCTGGTGGTGCTTCGGGCACAGGCAACGCAGGTCCGTCATCGGGAAGTGACAACGATGTATCGGACGTTGAGTTCGAAGAAGTGAAGGACAACAACAAGAAGTAAAATCAGTAAAAGGTTCCATAACTTCAAAAGGCTGCCCGTGGGCAGCCTTTTGTGTTTCTACACCGCATTTGCAACAAAATTCCCGGGCACTGCTGCTCAACTCCCTTCTCGTCCATATATTTGCCGTCCCGAACGATAACCCAAAATGCTAGTTCTCAAGTTTGGTGGAACTTCCGTTGGCCAGCCCGAGCGCATGAAGAAAGTGGCCAGCCTCTGCCTGGCTACTCCCGGCAAGAAGGTAGTTGTACTCTCTGCCCTCTCCGGCACAACCAACGCGCTTGTCACCATCGGTAACCATCTTCTCGAAGGGCGCAGTGCCGAAGAAGAGATCAGTGCGCTCGAACGTCATTACCTTGACTTCGTGCCACGTCTGTACGACTCGGATTCGTTTCGGGCTATCGGCAATGAGATCGTGAGCCGCTATTTCATTTTCATTCGGCTCCTTGCCGCCGGTCAATTTGATCAAAAAAGCTACCGCGAACTTCTCGCCCAGGGCGAATTAATGTCGACTGAACTCTTTTATCAACATTTGCAGGAACGCAAGGTGGCGGCCCGGTTGCTGCCTGCATTGCATTTCATGTCGATCGATGAAAACGAGGAACCGGAACTGGAAAAAATCAGCAATCGTCTTAAGCCATTGTTCAGCTCGATTAACAATGTCGACGTCATCGTCACCCAGCGATACATCTGACGAAACCATCGCAATGAGATCGACAACCTGAAACGCGGTGGCAGCGACTACACCGCTTCGCTCATTGGCGCTGCTATCGGTGCGGATGAAATTCAGATCTGGACGGACATCGACGGGATGCACAACAATGATCCGCGCATTGTCAAGAACACATTTCCCATCAAAGAGTTGACATTCTCGGAAGCTTCCGAGCTGGCCTATTTCGGTGCAAAGATACTGCACCCTTCTACCATTGTCCCGGCGCAAAAGTATAACGTGCCTGTACGTTTGAAAAACACCATGGATGAAAACGCACCGGGTACGCTCATTACAAGCAAGGACAGCGAAAGCGTGATCAAGGCTGTCGCGACAAAGGACGGCATCACCGCCATTCGCATCAAGTCGTCGCGTATGCTAATGGCTTATGGATTCCTTCGGCGTGTTTTTGAAGTGTTTGAACAATACAAGACGCCGATCGATATGATCACCACGTCGGAGGTGGCCGTTTCCGTTACGATCGATAACAGTACACACCTTCGTTCCATACTTACCGAACTGGAAAAGTTCGGCACGATTCACGTCGACGAAAACCAATCGATTATTTCCATTGTCGGCAACCACATCATGGGTAATAAAGGCGTACTGAAACGAATCTTTGACGCTTTGGAAGATATTCCCGTGCGTATGGTTTCTTTCGGCGGTAGCGACAACAACATTTCCGTGCTCGTCAGCACGCCCTTCAAGGAAAAGGCGCTGATTGCCCTTAACGAAGGTCTTTTCGGATTGAAGCAATAGCTCCGAAAGCCCTTACCACGCCCGGTAGTTTTTTAAAATAACCATCGGTCATCCATCCGTTGCGGTAAAATTTTATTTGCCGGTTCGCCGGGCAAGTTTTATTATTATACGCTTTTTGCCTAAACCCGTACCGGATGGAATTACTGATTGTTGCTGTGTTTGTAGCGGGCTACCTCCTTATTGCTCTTGAACATCCCATTCGAATCAATAAAACCGCGACAGCACTACTTACAGGGGTTATCTGCTGGACCATTTTCATGCTCTCCGGACCTACGGAATCGCTTCTGCATAGTACAGAGTATTCCGGGCTGGCCCAGTCACTGCGCGGGTCATCGGAGTCGATAGGCGACGCGGAGGTTCATAGGGAATACGTAATTCATTCCCTGGCCGAGCACCTCGCCGAAATCGCACAGATCCTTTTCTTCCTCATCGGCGCCATGACCATTGTCGAATTGATCGACTCGCATCGTGGGTTCAAGTTCGTGACGGATCGCATTCGCACCACCAATCCGAAAAAGCTGCTATGGGTAATATGTTGGGTTACCTTCATCCTGTCGGCGATCCTCGACAATCTGACAACCACGATCGTAATGGTGTCGCTGACGCGAAAACTGGTATCCAACCGCGACACACGCCTCTTCTTCGCGGGACTAGTCGTCGTAGCTGCTAACGCGGGCGGCGCATGGTCTCCCATCGGCGACGTGACGACCACTATGTTGTGGATCGGCGGTCAGATCACCGCAGCGAGCATCATAAAAAGTCTTATCGTACCCAGTATTATCTGCATGCTTGTCCCGCTGCTGGTCCTGAGCTTCACCATGAAGGGCACGCTGGGGGACGGAAAGACACCGGGTACTGAAGAGAAGGCGCCGCCGACAGCCAACCTCATGTTGGCGGTGGGCGTGAGTGCGCTTATCAGCGTACCCGTTTTCAAAACGTTGACACATCTTCCACCCTATCTCGGAATGATGCTGGGACTGTCCGTGCTCTGGGTCGTCTCTGAGTTTGCCAATCGCGGGCTCGAAGACGACCAGAAGGGTCACTTCACTGCAGTGCACGCACTGTCGCGTATCGATATGCCCAGCGTGTTATTCTTTCTTGGAATACTGCTGGCTGTTGCCTCCCTGCAGTCGATGCACTTGCTTCAGGATTTCGCCGGATATCTGAATGATACGCTCGGCGACAACCGGATCATCATCACGCTAATCGGAATGCTTTCCGCCATTGTCGATAACGTTCCGCTTGTTGCCGCTAGCATGGGCATGTACAGTATGGAAATCTATCCGACCGACCACCTGATCTGGGAATACCTGGCATACTGCGCTGGAACAGGCGGTAGTTTACTGGTAATCGGATCGGCCGCAGGTGTAGCCGCCATGGGAATGGAAAAGATCGATTTTATTTGGTACCTCAAGAAGATCACCCTGCTTGCTGCCATTGGATATTTTGCGGGAGCAGCAACGTACCTTTTTCTTACGCATACGTGACCTAAGGAAAAAGATTCGTTTTCCATCGTCAAGGGGATCGATCTTTTTGCCAAATTAGGGGGAGCTACTCACCCGCATGAATATTCTCGTCATCGTAGCGTTCATTGCAGGCTACGTTTTGATCGCCCTTGAGCATCCGATCCGAATCAACAAGACGGCTACGGCTATTCTCACAGGAGTGGTTTGTTGGACGCTCTTTGTGTTTATGGAACCCAGCCAGGTGGTACTTGAGAGTGCAGCATTCTCCGATTTTAAGTCCCTCTTAAGCATCGAACAAGGCCAGGAAGGCATCGAAGCGATGGCGCCTTCCGAAATGCATCGCGAGTTTGTGGGCCACGAACTGAACGAACACCTCGCCGCCATCGCGCAGATCCTGTTCTTTCTGTTGGGCGCGATGACTATCGTTGAACTTGTAGATGCGCACCGGGGATTCCGGTACATTACGGATCGAATAAAAACCCAAAACCCCAGAACCCTCCTCTGGATTATTTGTTTTGTCACTTTTTTCCTGTCGGCCATACTCGATAACCTGACAACTTCCATCGTCATGGTATCCCTGATACGGAAGTTGATTCATGACAAAGAGATGCGGCTGACGTTTGCCGGCATGATCGTGATTGCCGCCAACGCCGGCGGTGCCTGGACACCCATCGGCGATGTAACAACAACCATGCTGTGGATTGGCGGACAGGTATCAACATCAGCGATCGTTACTTCCCTTTTCATACCCAGCCTCATCTGTCTTCTCGTTCCGGTTCTGTTTCTCGGATTCCGACTGAAGGGAAAAAATCTGAAAGCAGCTGATTCCATCCATCCCACGACGGAAGTAAAAGGAGGCCGCCTGATGCTGTTTTTGGGCGTCGGCGCGCTTATATCGGTGCCCGTGTTCAAGACGGTCACGCACTTGCCGCCGTACCTGGGTATGCTGTTCGGGCTGGGTATACTATGGGTCGTTTCGGAAGTCTTACACCCGGAACTCGACGACGTTGCCAAGAGGAATTATACTGTAGCCGGCGCGCTGTCGCGTGTCGATGTACCGAGTGTGTTGTTCTTCCTCGGAATCCTTCTCGCCGTCGGTTCGCTGGAGTCCATGCAGGTGCTGAACCAGTTTGCCGCCTACCTGGACCGGACTCTTGGCGACCAGCGGATCATCATCACACTCATCGGCGTGTTGTCTGCCATTGTCGACAACGTTCCGCTGGTGGCGGCGTCGATGGGAATGTACAGTCTCGACACCTATCCCATGGATCACATGATATGGGAATACCTCGCGTACTGCGCCGGAACCGGCGGCAGCATCCTCATCATCGGTTCCGCGGCAGGCGTTGCCGTAATGGGGATGGAGAAAGTAGACTTCATCTGGTACCTGAAGCGGATCAGCTTCCTCGCCTTGTTGGGATATTTGGGCGGGGCACTGGCATATGTGCTCATGAAAGGATGAATACTTCAGCCCGCCTGCCCGGCTAGTGCACGTTAAGCGTGTCAACCAGGTTGGACAGCCGGACAGACACTCCAACACTTCAACACTTCAACACTCCAACACTCCAACACTACCTAAGAAGTTCCCTCAACGCGATTTCAAACGACGTCTGTGCGATTCCGGTTCGTGATGAATTCATAGAATAGGTTTTGACAAGCGCATTGCGAATGGTTTGGGAAATGTCTGTGAAGATCGAGTGGTCGTCGAGGCTTACTTCGTTTTCCATAAGATAGGCGAACACGCGCGCCATCCCACAGTTGGCGATGAAGTCGGGAATAACAGAAAATTTTTGATCGGCGTAAAGACCCGTAGGTCCGAAGAAGATTTCCGGATCGTCAAAGGGTACATTCGCGCCACATGAAAACACCTCAAGCCTTGAGGCAATCATGCGGTCGACCTGGTCTTTATTGATGAGTCGCGATGCGGCGGCAGGGACAAATATCTCGAACTCGCGGTCCCAGATCTTTTTCTCAAGTTCCCCATACGGGAGCATGACCGGAGAGACCATCTTGTTGTTTTGTTTCCTGACGACCAGCTCACGAATCTCATCGAAAGAAAAGCCGTGCTCGTTGTAAAGACCACCCTCCCGGCTCATGATGCCAACGATCTTCACGCCAAGTTGGGCAAGAAAGAATCCCGCTGCGGCACCGACGTTGCCCCATCCCTGGATGACGGCCCGTTTTTCGTTCAGATTGCCGCCCCAGAGGTCGTAATAATGCCGGATAGCCTCGGCCACGCCAAACACCGTGCACATCGTCGCGACGGTATAGCGTGCGCTGACCATCGGCGTATACCGGCTGTCTTCAAGGATTTTGCCCACACCCTGCCGAAGCTGGCCGATGCGGTTGACCTTCTGCGGCTCTGTCGGTTTGAAGTGCCCGTTAAAAATCCCTTCCTGCGGATGCCAGATGCCTACGTCTTCTGTGAACGGAATCACTTCGGTGATTTCGTCTACATTCAGATCTCCGCCTGTTCCGTAGTAGTGTTTCAGCAATGGCATCACGGCCGCATACCACCGCTGTAACACGCCTGCTTTCCGACTGTCTTCGGGGTTGAAGTTGATGCCCGACTTGGCACCGCCGATGGGCGGTCCGGAGACAGTAAACTTGATTTCCATAGTCTTGGCAAGCGACTCAACCTCACGCTTGTCCAGGCCCTCACGCATCCGGGTACCACCACCCGCTGCGCCACCGCGCAGGGAGTTGATGACCACCCAGCCTTCGGCTTCTGTTTCCGGGTCTTTCCATTCAAATACAATTTCTGGTCGCTTGCCTTCGAACTTGCTCAGCAGTTCCTTCATGGATTCCATACGTTTAGGTTAGGTTAGGATATTAATCAACGTTGGCGCTATTGTCGGCTTTTTCCTCGCACGCTAGAACCCTACCATCAGGCCGGATGACGTGTCGCGCCTTGCCCCGGTAACGCTCCTGAGACAGTTCACTTCATTCCGTACGCGAAGCACGCCAAGGAACGCGAAGACAAGTGCCTCTTTATATTTCACAACGTCATCCTCGGGAACAATGACCGTGATCTGATCGCCGCAATGTTCCATGATCCGGTATATCAGGTAAGAATTAAAGGCGCCACCGCCGGTGCAGAGCATGCTTTGCTTCTTCTTTGAAGGAGGGATTGCAGACGCTATCTCAAGCGCAATGCTTTCGGTAAACGTGGCAAGCTTGTCTTCAGGTGACAGTTTTGACTTGTCGAGGATCGGCTTTATCGTAGCGACAAACATTTCATAGGAAAGGGACGGGCGCTTTTTCTTCCATCGTTCATAAGCGGCGGAGAGTTGCTTGAGCAGGCTTTCATTGATCGTTCCCGAAGCGGCAATAGCGCCGTTCTTGTCGTACGAAGCGCCCTTTGTGGCTGCCAGGTAGTTCAACCCCATATTGGCAAAGCAGATATCGAAGGCTATCCGCCTGCCCCTGACGTCCGTTGACAGGTTGGCGATGCCGCCGATATTGAGGCAGATGTTGTATTCGCTGAAGAGAAACCGGTCGCCGGCAGGAACGAGAGGGGCTCCTTGTCCCCCCAACGCGACGTCGAGGCTTCTGAAGTCGTATACCACGGGTAAGTCGGTGGCAGCATGCAGTGCCATGCCGCTGCCAAGCTGGAACGTTAAGCCGCGCGACGTCTGGTGAAAGATCGTGTGTCCGTGCGATGCTATAAAGTCGACGTTTCGAATCCGGCGTTTTGTCTGGAAGGCACGTACAAGCACACCGAGATAATTACCGTAGGCTTGGTGAAGGGTAAGCAACTCATCGGCCCGCATTTCAGTTGCAGCCTGTAGTTTCTTCTTCCAGCTGGAAGAATACTGGACAGTCTGCGCATGTTCGATGGCGAAAGCCCAAACGCCACCCATTCGTCGGATGACACAGCTGGCAAGGTCTACACCATCCAACGACGTCCCCGACATCAGGCCGATCACTTTATAATTATCCTTCGAATCCATACTTTTGACGGCTTTAGTGCGTGTGAATTTAGCCAAACGCGGATGAACATCGTTGTGGATAACGGCAACACGTCGACCAAGGTGGGTATTTTCAAAGGGGACGAGTTGGTGGACCATAAGGTGTTGCATTCCCCGGCCGAAGTTAAAGCCCTTCTGGAGGCGACTGAGGGCGAGAACATTCTCGTCAGTTCCGTGCGGCACGATCCGGCGGAAATCCTCGCGTTTGCCCGCACGGAGAGGAAGTTCATCCTGGACCACCGCCTTCCGTTGCCGATACACAATCACTACAAGACCCCGGAGACCCTCGGTGTCGACCGAATTGCAGGAGTATGCGGAGGATTACAACTTTTTCCCGGTTTCAATACTCTAGTTATAGATGCGGGCACGTGTGTTACGTATGACCTGATCGATTCTGAGAGAAGTTACCGTGGCGGTGCTATTTCCCCCGGTTTGAGAATGCGGTTCAGGGCAGTGCATGAATTCACGGCACGGCTGCCCCTGGCGAGCGTACCGGATACCGTGTCGTTGTGGGGAGATACCACGGTGGCTTCCATCCAGAGCGGCGTTTGTTACGGTATGATCGCGGAAATGGACGGCATAATATCTGCCTATAACGATGAATACGGCAATCTGAAAACCGTGCTCACCGGCGGCGATACGCCCACTTTTGAAAACAGGTTGAAAGCACCCATATTTGCGAGCCCAAATCTTGTTCTCATCGGACTAAACACCATTCTGAACTACAATGTCAACCGGTAAGGGATCTATTGTGCTCATGGCCGTAATGTGTTTTTGGGCGGGTCGGGCTGTGGGCCAGGCGGCGCAATCGCCGTTTTCTACGTTTGGCATTGGAGAAAAATACGGTACGGCCCTAATCCATCACCAGGGCATGGGCGGCGTAGGCATCGCAACACCCCAGATATGGTTCATTAACAATCAGAATCCGGCGTTGCTGGTGTACAATGGCCTCACGGTCTTTGAAGCGGGCATCGTCTACGAATCGCGCAACATCAACTCGGCGTCGACCAATGAAAAGACCACCGGGGGCAATATGAACTATCTGGTTACATCGTTTCCCATAAAGCCGGGACGGTGGACTACTTCCGTGGGACTTATGCCGCTGACCACGGTGAACTACACCCTGGAATACGATGATGCGATTCCCGGTTCCGAAAGCACGGCCCACGTGACAGAAAACGGGTCAGGAGGCCTTACCCAGGTGTATTGGTCCAATGGTGTTCGCCTCACCCGGGGCCTTTCTGTGGGCCTTACAGCGGCTTACGTGTTCAGTTCGATCCTCGATGAATATTCAAATCATATCAATGAGCCGCTGGGCGTGCCTTTTCGCGTCAAGGTTTCGGAACGCACCTACGTCCGCGATTTCACACTGCAGGCGGGGGTTGCCTACCGGGTCGATTCCCTGTTCAATGACGACTACCATTTCACCGCTGGGGCTATTTACGGACTGGGAGGCAACCTGAATGCCACCTTTAAACGGACGTTTGCCCGAACGGATTTCCTGGATCAAATTATTGATTCGCTAACCCTCCAATCCTTCCGGGGTAGCCTGACCCTGCCGAAATCCATGGGTTTCGGCGTATCTTTCGGTAAAGGCCTGAAATGGCTTGTAGGAGCCGATTTTCGGTACGAAGACTGGTCTGAATTCCGCAGCGTGCGTCGGGAGGACGAAGAGGGCCTGGAGGCGACCTGGCGGTTCGCCATGGGGGGTGAACTCACCCCTGATGCGTATGCCGTAGACAGCTTTCTGAAGCGAATAACCTACAGAATGGGCCTGCATTACGAAAAAGCGCCTTTTTTGGCCAATTCCAAGCAGGTTAAGGATTTTGGCATTAATTTTGGCCTTTCATTGCCAGCTGGCCGTTCAAGTTTGGATATGGCCTTTAGCGTAGGAAAACGGGGAAATCAGGCAGAAAATATTTTAGAGGAGTCCTACTATAAGGTATACTTCGGGATTACGCTCAACGACCAGTGGTTTATCAAACCAAAGTACGACTAGAAAAACAAGTACCATGAAAACAACTGTACTGGCAGGAGTTCTGTCGCTCGTCCTCTCATTCAGCTTGACCCTCACCGCCTCCGCTCAATGTACCGGTGAGCCAAACTGGCCAGAGGATGGCGCCCAGAAGGCCAAGGCTACGGAGTCATTGGTCTTGCTTAACGACAACAAGAAGGCTGGCGCGTTCAAGCAGGCGATCCCCCCGCTGAACTGGCTTATTGCCAATACACCCGCGTTAACAAAGAACATATACATATACGGTGCTGAAGTGTATGACGGGCTCGCAAAAAAGGAAACCGACCCGGCTAAGAAGGCGAAATATGCCGACTCGCTCGTTGCCATCTACGACCTGCGACTTCAGCACACACCGTGCAATGAGGAAGCATCCATCATTAACCGGAAGGCCCTGGCGGCATACATCTATTACATCAATTCCGATAAGGCCAAAGACCTCCAAAAGTACATGGATGAAGCGTTCGAGAAGAACGGTGCTGACATCATGGATGGCACGCTGATTCCGTACATGCAAACCATCCAAGTGAATTATATCAAGGAAAAGACGCTTACGGACGAACAGGTTATCGAACGTTACGACAAGATCTCTGAAATCCTGGACAAGAAAATCAATGATGCGCAGTCGGGAGGCAAACCCATCGACCGGTATCAAAAGTATCAAAGTCAGATTGATGACATTTTCATCAGCCTGAACATTCCGATGGACTGTAACCGCATCAAGGAGAAGCTTGAACCCCGGTTCCGCGCCAACCCGAAAGACGTGGCCCTTGCCAAGCAGATCTTCCGGCAAATGCTTATGGGTAAGTGTACTGACGATCCGCTGTGGCTTGAAGCAGGCGAAGTCTTAGTAGAGACTGAGCCCGACTTTGCCATCATGAAAAACCTCGGCATCCGCTATCTCGCACAGGACAATACGGCTAAGGCAGAAGCGATGCTTAAGCGTGCGCTGGGGGTTGCCACAGAAAAAAGCGATAAGGGAGACATCCTGATGCTGCTGGGTTCGATTGAATCCAAGAAAGGCAACAACGTTGGAGCACGTGACTATTTCAGGCAGGCGCTTGCGGCCGATGGACGCAAAGAGGCTTATGAAAAGATCGGCGACCTGTATTTCAACAGCTTCGAGGCATGCAAGGAACAAGATAACCAGGCAGACGATCGGAGAGTCTTTCTGATCGCTTACGATTACTATCAAAAGGCCGGGGAGAGCCGAAAGATGCAGCAGGCTAAACAACAATTCCCGTCCAAGGAAGAATTGTTCTTGAAGAACTATCAGTCAGGAAATCCAGTGCGCGTGGATTGCTGGATCAATGAGGCGACAACATGGCGAACGCGCGACTAAGAATAGAACGTATCGGAAAGGCCATAGTGAATGCTATGGCCTTTTTTTATTCGGGTGTCATCAAGGTGGGTGCCTGTGGGTTGCTGCTGGTCTTGATTTCCTGTGGCGATACAGGCAGCAGCGAAATCCTGATCTACGATGGGCCGCTGCGGGAAGCCGAAAACGTAGAGCACTACTACGCTGAGAATGGCATAATCAAAGTCAGGATGGTAGCAGAGCAAATGTTCGAGCTGCAGAATGGCGACCGCCAGTTTCCAAAGGGAATTTATCTGGAGTTCTTTGACGAAGTGGGCAAGATAGAATCGACCCTTCGCGCCAACCAGGCATTCTTCATAAAAGAAGAAGAGGTGTGGCGTGGTGTCGGCAACGTGGAGGTGATCAACACGCAAAAGCGGGAACAACTCAACACAGAGGAACTGTTTTGGAAACCTAAGGACAAACGAATCTACACCGACAAATTCGTTACGATCCGAATGCAGAGCGATGTGATTTACGGAGAAGGACTGGAAGCCGCCCAGGACATGTCGTCGTATCGCATTCTAAAACCCAGCGGCACCCTCGAAGTGAAGGAATAGTGGAATCGCTTTCGAGAAACGGACGACATGAATCTCATTGACGTCATCATATTGTCTCTTGCTGTCGTTTTTGTGGTAATAGCGATCCACCAGACGATGGTTTCGGGATTCGGAGCATCCTACTGGGCCGCCATGCTGGCCCTGCTGCTCTTTTTTGTGTATAATTATCGAAAGAGGAGGTAATCGTGAACACCGGTTGGTGGATCCTGATGGCCCTGCTGCTGTCCGCGTTCTTTGCAGGGGCAGGCATAGCACTTCCCGCGGCCGCACGTCCGCGGGAAGGCCAAAAGGCTCCAGGGCGAATAGCGGCGTTTGTTACCCGCAACCGCTTCATATTTGAGGTTATTGTATTGACGGGCTCGACTGTAAGCCTGGTAGCGTACGGGCTTTTCATGGCGCAGTTAACGGGCCCGCTCCTCGCTGAGTTCCTTCCCGCTTTCCTGAATCACTATGCCGTAGTGCTCGTGATCCAGATTCTTGTCGCTACACTGATCGTGGTGTTCACCGCTGCAGCCCTTCGGGGCATTATGCTCATGCTGCCGTTGGCGGGCCTGTCGAAAGTGCTATCAATACCCTTCGTGGTGTGCTATGTCATCCTGTACCCCCTGGCATACGTAGTGGCCTTCCTCGCGAAGTTTGTCGCTACGCGGATGTTTGGTCTGCCCGATCCCGCAGCCATGCCGGCTGTGGCAGGGCTTGGTCATCCCGCCGTGTTCCCCGCGGCGGGCGATTCGGACGTAGAAAACCGCATCATTCACAATGCTGAAGAATTCAAGTCCGTACTGGTACGGGAATGCATGATACCGCGCACAGAGATCGTTGCCGTGGAACTGAATGAAGGAATTGACAAGCTGAAAGAGGCCTTTATTGAGAGCGGACATTCGAAGATTATCATTTACAAAGACACGATCGACGATGTGATCGGATATTGTCACTCGTCCGCGCTGTTTCGCAAGCCGCGCGACATTCGAGAGATTCTCACAAGCATTATAGTCGTTCCTGAAACAACACTCGCCAACGAGCTGATGATCAAATTCATCAACGACCGCAAGAGCCTGGCCGTTGTTTTGGATGAATTTGGCGGTACTTCGGGAATTGTCAGCATGGAGGATGTGATCGAAGAGATCCTGGGCGATATTGAAGACGAGCACGATGAAGACAACCTCATCGAACAAAAACTGGACGACAACACGTATTTGCTCAGCGCCCGACTCGAAATCGACTACCTCAACGAGACCTACGGATGGAACCTGCCTGAGGGCGACTACGAGACGCTCGGCGGCCTCATTCTTACGCTCACGGAAGACATCCCCGAACCGGGGGAAACGGTTCTGCTTCCCCCGTTCACATTCACGATCCAGTCGACCCTGGAAAACCGGATCGACGTCGTCCGGCTGAGCCTCGCAGGGGCCGGTGAGGAACCTGCTGACAACGCCTAAGTGGCTGGTTTCCAGCATTCCACGAGTCTCAAAAAAATGAACTTAATTTCCCCGGGGTGTTTTACTAATAGACAATACGGGTTAAATTTGCGGTTCTTTGCACAGACGGGAAGCCCGCGCGGGCAAGGCCTTTTCACACCAGTCGAGAATAAAATATGGCATTGATCGGAACGTTGCGCAATAAAATGGGCACCTGGGTGGTCGCCTTCGTATTTATTGCCATTGCCGCCTTTACGTTGAACGACATTTTCGGGAACAACTCCATTTTGCTGGGCGACAACAACATCGGTGAAATCGCCGGCGAGAAAATATCCCTTGAAGAGTTTCAGGCCGCACTGCAGGAACGGGAGATGAATTACCGCCTGACATTCGGCCGCTCGCCGGGCGAGCGCGAAACGCCGCTGCTTCAGGAACAAGCGTGGGAAATGCTTATCGCCCGCTATGCCATCGAAGACCAATACGACAAACTCGGCATCAAAGTAACCAGCGATGAGGTTAAGGACATGGTGTGGGGAAAGAACATCGAACCCAGCCTGAAGTCTACCCCGCTCTTTTTAAACGAATCCGGACAATTCGACAACAACCGCGTGCTGCAGTATCTGCAGTACGTAAACGCCTTGCCGCCGACGCATGAAGATCGCTACCGCTGGGAGTCGTTTCAAGCCAACCTGGCACCTTCGCGTATCCGGATCAAGTATGAAAACATGATGATCCGCACGGAGAACGTCACCCGCGCCGAAGCAGAGCGGGAGTATCACGTTCAGAATGACGTTGCGGAGGTTAAGTACCTCTTCGTTCCCTTTTACGCTGTCGGAGATTCAGCAGCTGCGCCAGAAGACCGCGCGCTGCGGGAATACTATAACCAGCACAAGGAACGGTATCGTACGGACCCCATTGCGAGCCTGAGTTATGTGACATTTCCCGTTTTGCCGTCCGCAGCGGACTCTGCCGCAGTTCGGGAAGAAATGGAGCAACTGGCTGCCGAATTTGCGACTGCCGCGAACGATTCATTGTTTGCCATAACCAATTCGGACGAACCCGACGCCTATGCGCGGTATACACCGAACAACTTGCCGCCTTATGTCAGCCCTGACAGCCTCGTGGAAGGAAAGGTCATCGGACCCTTCATCGACGGAAGTGGCTATCGCGTTGTAAAAATCTCTTCCATCACGAAAGACACTATTTACACAGCGCGTGCGCGACATATTCTGGTTAAGTGGACCGACAACACCGACGCTGCAAAAACCGCTGCCCGTACCAAAGCGGAAGGCATACTTCGCGAATTGCGCGGTGGCGCTGACTTTGCTGCGAAGGCGCGCGAGGTCAGCGAGGATCCCGGCTCGGCCGCACGTGGCGGCGACCTGGGTTGGTTCAGCACGGGCGATATGGTGAAACCTTTTCAGGATGCCGTATTCGGCGCGACAAGGCCAGGGCTGATTAACCGCATAGTTGAAAGCCAATTCGGCTATCACATCATCGACGTCACGAATGTAAAGGACAACACGGCCTATTGGATCGCCACGCTGAGCGAGGAAATCACGCCCGGAGATGCATCCATCAACGACGCACTCCGTAAGGCAGAGTCCTTCCAGCTTGAGGTCAAGGATCTCGCCTCCTTCCGTCAGGAAGCTGCGTCGAGAGGGCTGAATGTGCTGGAGGCGACGAACGTGGGCGTTGGCGACCGTCGGATTGGAATCCTCGGCAATGCCCGGCGTGTGGTGCAGTGGCTCTTTAACGACGCGAAGGTTGGCGAAGTGTCTGAAGTGTTCGACCTGAGCGGGGAGTTTGTCGTCGCTGTGATGACCGAGAAGGTTAAGAAAGGCTACAAGCCCTTTGAAATGGTGAAAGATGAGATCACGCCGATAGTCACCAACAACAACAGGGCGAAGATCATCATAGACCGTCTCAACAAACTGGAAGGATCCCTCGAAGAAATTGCGGAATCGTTTGGCCCGGAAGCTGCCGTGTACACGAGCAGCGACCTCAGGTTGAGTTCGGCAACACTGCCGGGGATTAGTTTCGATCCGGCCGCATTGGGAACCGCCTTCCGTCTTGACGACGGCGGCCGTTCGAAGCCGTTCCAGGGTGAGAATGGGGTGATCATCATGGAGACCACCGCCAAGACGATAGCGCCCGCTATTGCCGATTACGGGCTCTATAAAACACAACTGCAACAGGCTCGCGCTAACCGCACAAGCTTCAGCATCGCTGACGCTATCAAGGAGGCCGCGGGCATTGAAGACAGAAGGTACAAGTTCTATTAATCGTTCACGCGACAAAGGCCCGCATCGGTCGTTTCGGGCGATGCGGGTCTTTGTCTTTTAAGGATAAGGAGGCTATGGATCAGGATTGGCTTGAGTCCTTTCGCGAAAAGCTGGATAAACACTATGCATGGCCCTCCCTGTACGTGTTCAAGTTTATTGTCCCAAAGGGCAAGGAAGACGAGTTGAAGAGCTTCTTTCCCGCACACGAGATCGCCGAACGAAGCTCCGCCAAGGGGAACTATACGAGCTTCACCATCCAGATGATGTGTCCTTCGAGCGAGTCCGTTATCAGCGTGTATCAGCGCGTATCCAACATCGAGGGGATTATCGCACTGTAAACGACATTCGTCAAACCGCCACAACCTGCACCTGAGCGCTGTAGCAGCACCATAAAAAACCGTTCAACTATGTGGACCGAAGCAGACAATCGACTGAAAAAAACGTTCGAGTTCCGCGATTTCACCGAAGCCTTCGGCTTCATGACGCGGGTAGCCCTCGTCGCTGAAAAGATGAACCACCATCCTACCTGGACCAACACGTGGAATAAGGTGTCGTTCGAACTGAGCACGCACGATGCAGGCGATGTGGTCACGGAAAAGGACCGCAAGCTGGCCGATGCGATCGATGCACAGGCAAAATGAAGGGCGAAAGGCGTCAGACGTCTCTTTACCTTGTACCGACACCCATCGGAAACCTGGGCGACTTCACCTACCGGGCTGTCGACATTCTTAAAACAGTTGATCAGATCCTGGCGGAAGATACCCGCACTTCTTCAGTGCTCCTCAAGCACTACGGCATTGCGCGTCCGCTCAAGAGCTTTCACAACTACAACGAGCACCGGGTTCTTGAAGGTCTCATCGAACGAATGAAAGCCGGGGAAACGTTTGCCCTTATTTCCGATGCAGGCACACCGGGCATATCCGACCCGGGGTTTCTACTCGTTCGCGCCTGCACCGAAGCCGGGATACAGGTCGAATGCCTTCCTGGCGCCACAGCCCTGATACCGGCGCTGGTGAAATCCGGTCTGCCATCTGATCGCTTTGTGTTCGAAGGCTTTCTTCCACACAAGAAAGGGCGCAAAACACGGATCCAGGGGCTTGCCAACGAGACGAGGACGATTGTGCTCTATGAATCACCTTTCCGGCTCGTAAAAACCCTGGAACAGCTGGCTGAAGTTCTGGGGCCGGACAGAAAAGCTGCCGTGTCGCGAGAGTTGACAAAAGTTCACGAAGAGACGATAGGCGGGACGTTGCAATCACTCATCGACCACTTCCGCGAACATGAGCCCCGTGGAGAGTTTGTTATCGTTGTTGCCGGCGCCAGCAGGAACCAGGAATTTGATGTAAATTGAAACGCCGCCACACAAGAATATCGAAGCCGCGGAATCCATGGAACTTCAATCATTAGAACATGAGACGATTCGGATCTGCAAGGAGGTGGGAGAATTCATCCTGAAGGAAAGCCGCTCTTTCGACCCGAGCCGCATTGAACAAAAAACCGACTTCAACAATCTCGTCTCCTATGTCGATAAAGAGGCGGAGCGAATGTTGGTAGAACGCCTCCGGGGAATTCTTCCGGGTTCGGGTTTTATCACGGAAGAAGGTACTGTAGAACGAACGTATGACGAGAAGTACCATTGGATCATCGATCCGCTTGACGGCACCACCAACTTCCTGCACAGCCTGCCTATCTTCGCGATCAGTGTGGCCCTGGCGGAAAATGACCGGTTGCTCCTCGGTGTAGTGCACGAAATGAGTCACGATGAATGCTATCACGCAACGATTGAGGGACCGGCCCGATGCAATGGTGAGGTGATACGCGTATCGACGATCGACACGTTACGTGAATCGCTTCTTGCCACAGGCTTTCCGTATTACCACCTGGACAAGAACGACGAATACCTGGACATCATCAAAATGTTCCTGGCCGAGACACACGGCATACGTCGGTTAGGCAGCGCCGCTGTCGACCTGGCCTACGTCGCGTGCGGGCGCATGGAAGGGTTTTTCGAATACAGTCTGAATCCTTGGGACGTAGCCGCCGGCGCCCTTATCGTGCAACAGGCCGGCGGCAATGTCACGGATTTCAGGGGCGGTAACAATTTCCTGCACGGCGGCGAGTTGTGCGCCAGCAACGGAAAAATTCACGCTGAAATGCTGGAAGTTGTGCAGAAACACTGGTACGCCTGAATTAAGCGCGCATAGGCGAATTTTTTGACGCTAAAAGGGATTAATTAGGTATAAGGTGGTAATTTTGAGCTGATGGTACAGCAAATCCTTGTTATTCTCATCTTTCTGGCGGCCGTCGCCTACCTTGTGACGCTGATCGTCAGGCAATTCCGCGCAAAATCCGGCTGTGCCTCCGGGTGCGGCAAGTGCGGCGCCCTGGACCTGAAGGAGATTGAGGCACGAATAAATGCGGCGCAGAAAGAGTAGAAGCAGATGCAGGCGCAGTTGCAGTCTGTTCCGCCCCGAAACATCTACTCGGTAAACAAAGCATAATCCCAGGGACGAACATTTTCAAATTGCACCGCACTATGCATCTATCGGAGCTTAACCAGGAAAACTACGCTCAAAAGTTATTCTCCACATTTGACCACAACGACAGCTACGCCCAAACTTTCGTTCCTTCTGTACAATTCCTGCAGATGTCGATTTCACTCCTGGATTTCAGCAGGGCTGCCCGAAAGGCCCGGTAGCGTTCTCCGTTCCAGATCGAGCCAAATGATTCATTCCTGATATTTCCCAGTTCGTGTTGCGCGTCTTTGTCGAAACAACAGGGAACGACCCGGCCATCCCAGGTGATCACACAACTGTGCCACATCTTCCAGCAGTGATTCGCCATTCCGTTCTTTATTCTCCACGTGCCATCGGTATTTTGAGCATAGCGGCTGTACCGGTCGTTGCGCGGGATCAGTGGTGATCCCAGCTCATAATCATAAATCTGGGCGGTCTTGAGTTTCACTTCGTCAACACCGAGCTCCCGGGCCATGCGCTTCAACTCCGGGATCTGGTGTTCATTCTGTCGCACAACGAGAAACTGAAAGATCACGTGCGGCGTAGCTGACGCAAAGTACTTTTTCCAGCGGATGACGTTGCGCGTTCCCTCCAACACGCGCGAAAGAATCCCGCCGCGGCGGTACGAGGCATACGCTTCTTGCGTGGTCCCATCGATGGATATGATGAGCCTGTCGAGACCGGACTCGACTGTCGCGCGCGCCGTCTCATCGTCGAAATAGTGCCCGTTCGTAGAAGTCGATGTATATATGCCCGCTGTTGATGCCCTCCGTACCATCGCCAAAAGATCCCGATGTAAATACGGCTCACCCTGGAAGTAGAACGTGAGCCAAAACAACGTGGGTCCGAGTTGCTGCAGCACATCATCCATCAGCGCTGTGTCCATCATGCCCGTAGAGCGCGTGAACGAACGAAGCCCGCTCGGACACTCCGGGCACCGAAGATTGCAGGAAGTGGTGGGTTCTACTGAAATACTGATCGGCATGCCGGCGATATGCGGTGTACGCGTCATGCGCGCATACTGATAGCTGGACCAAATCGCTGCCGCGTTGCGCCACCGCGCCATCGAAGATTTTGACAACAAGTGAAGCGTATCGCGCATAGGGGCTACCGGTTTCCAAACAAAAGTACACCCTTATGCCGGATTAGCAACGGGGATACTATCTTGCAGAATGCATGCATTGCGACTAACCCTAACGCTCCTCCTGCTCACTGTAGCTGGATCCCTCCATGCCCAGCGCAGGCTGTCTCCCGACGCCACCATCTCCGTCATTACTTGTGGTCCCGGCCAGAACGAATTATACTCCGCCTTCGGTCACAGCGCCTTGCGCGTGTATGATCCCCGGCAACAGATTGACGAAGCGTACAACTATGGGGTATTCGATTTCGATCAACCGCACTTCTATCTCAACTTCGCGCGGGGATACTTGTACTACCAGCTCGCCGTCTGGGATTACCAGGCGTTCGCGAGCATGTACATGTATGAGAATCGGTTCATCCATGAACAGGTGCTCAACCTGACGCCCCAACAAAAGCAACGTGTATACGATTTCCTTCAGTGGAATGCCTTGCCAGAAAATCGTTTCTATCGATACGACTATTTCTACGACAATTGTGCTACGCGAATTCGCGATGTGTTCGTCCGCGTGTTTAAGGACTCCGTCCAATTCGACGGCTCGTACATCGACACCAGGCATACAATCAGGGAACTCACCGACCTCTATCTTGAATATCAACCGTGGGGCGACCTGGGCATCGACATCTGTCTCGGCCTCCCAATGGACAAGGTTGCTGACCCGTATGAGTACATGTTCCTGCCAGATTACATCGAGTCGGGATTTGATCACGCAACCATCTATCAGGGTAGCGAACGCGTGCCGCTCGTGTCAGAAAAATTCGTTGTCTACAACCCCCGGGAAGAGGATCCGCCGCGGCGATTACCGCATCCACTGTTCGTGTTCAGCATCGCAGCGACTGCAATTGCTGCTATCAGTATTATCGACTTACGTCGCGGAAAAGCCACCAACGCCGTGGATGCTGTCTTATTTGGTATAACCGGTCTGATAGGCTTGCTGCTGTTATCGCTGTGGCTCTTCACCGATCACGCAGCCGCCGCCCGGAACATGAATATCCTGTGGGCGCTGCCCACCCATCTCATCGCGGTGTTCATGCTCAAACGCCGTGGTAAAGGCATCAGGATTTACTTTCTGATAACAGCTATTCTGAGTGCAGCCCTTTTGATATGCTGGAATCTCTTACCTCAGATGCTGAACTACTCGCTCATTCCTATCGTGGTCGCATTGGGAATTCGAGCCTTCGTGAGATATCGTGTGAAGCGTTGAGCCAAAGCCGCCGCAAAGCGGCCACGGCCTGCTTTATGGCGATCAAAGATGAATCGTTCTGTTTTCCCACGCGGACATACAGGCCTCTTTAACGGCTTCCATGTATGTCGGATGGGCGTGTGACATGCGGGCTACATCTTCGGCTGCCGCGCGGAATTCCATGGCAGTTACGCCAGCGGCGATCATATCCGCGGCCCGGGCGCCGATGATATGCACGCCAAGTATCTCGTCCGTGTTTTTGTCGGCCAGAATTTTTACAAGGCCGTCGGTGTCCATACTGGCCCGTGCCCTGCCGAGGGCTTTGTACGGGAACCTACCGGTCTTGTAGGCCCGGCCCGCTTCCTTGAGCTGTTCTTCTGTGTAGCCCACGCTTGCTACTTCCGGCCATGTATATACAACGCCGGGTATGAGCAGGTAATTGATATGCGGCTTTTGTCCGGCGAGCTGTTCGGCCACCAGGACGCCCTCTTCTTCCGCCTTGTGCGCGAGCATAGGACCGCGCACAACATCGCCGATAGCGTATATGTTTTCAACACGCGTGCGAAGATGATCATCGACGGGTATTTGTCCCTTCTCCAGTTCAATGCCGACGGCGGAAAGGTTCAGCCCCTCTGTGTAGGGCCGACGCCCAATGCTGACGAGGCAATAGTCGCCCTTCAGCTCCAGGGGTTTTCCCTGCTTATCTTCCGCCTTGATGGTCACCTCCTTCCCCTTTGCATTCACTGCAGTCACCTTGTGACCCAGGTAAATATCCATACCCATCTTTTTTGCCACCTTTTGCAGTTCTTTTCCCAGCGTGGAGTCCATGGTGGGGATGAGGTTGTCCAGAAATTCGACGACGGACACCTTCGAGCCGATCCGGGCATACACAGAGCCCATTTCCATGCCGATGACGCCACCACCGATGACGATGAGGTGCTTCGGTATTTCCTTCAGCTCCAATGCCTCGGTGCTGGAGATGATGCGTTTCTTGTCAAAGGGCGCAAAAGGCAGCGGTGTTGGTTTGGAGCCCGTGGCAATGATCACATTGTCGGTCGTGATCGTTTTCTCACTTCCGTCCTTGGCGAGGATCTTAATGGTATTCTTGTCCACAAAGGAGCCAACGCCATGATGCACGTCGACTTTGTTCTTCTTCATGAGAAACGCGATGCCGTCCACGTTCTGTTTGACGACGTCCGCTTTGCGCGCGATCATCGTACCGATATCAACCTTGAGACCCTGCACGTTGATCCCGTGTGCCTTGAAATGATCCTTGGCGTTCGCGTAGTGCTCGCTGGAGTCGAGCAGGGCTTTGGAGGGAATACAACCTACATTGAGACACGTTCCTCCCAGCGTGTCGTATTTTTCTATAAGGGCTGTTTTGAAACCGAGTTGCGCGCATCGAATAGCGGCTACGTATCCTCCGGGACCTGAACCTATGACTGTGACGTTGTACTCCATGGCAAGAAATTAAGACCAAAAACAGGTTGAAATGGCACGGTTAGATGCCTAGCATGAGTCGCCCGGGATCTTCGAGGAATTCCTTAACGCGATACAGGAAGCTCACCGATTCCCGGCCGTCGATGATGCGGTGGTCGTACGACAGGGCGACAAACATCACGGGTCGCACAACGACCTCTCCATTCTTCACTACCGGGCGTTCGACGATGTTGTGCATTCCGAGGATAGCCGCCTGTGGCGGGTTCAGAATGGGCGTCGACAACATCGATCCGAATACACCGCCATTGGTGATCGAAAACGTTCCTCCTTGCATCTCGTCGATGGATAGCTTTCCATCACGCGCTCTAACGGCAAGGCGTGCGATCTCCGATTCAATCTGGTCGAAGGTGAGTGTGTCAGCATTTCGAACGACGGGCACTACGAGTCCCCGGGGCGTGGAGACAGCAATAGAAATGTCGCAATAGTCGTGGTACACAATTTCATCACCATCAATTTGCGCGTTGACGGCGGGCCATTCCTTTAATGCCTGGCAGACGGCCTTTGTGAAGAAGGACATGAAGCCGAGTCCTATTCCGTACTTCTCCTTGAATTTGTCCTTGTATTTGGCGCGGAGATCCATGATGGGCTTCATATCGACCTCGTTGAAGGTCGTTAGCATGGCCGTCTCATTTCGAACCGCCACGAGCCTGCGGGCGATCGTTCTGCGCAGGGATGACATTTTTTCTCTGCGCGTGTTGCGCGCTCCTACCGGTGCTGGCGCAGCCGGTTCAGGCGCGGACGCCTTCTCGGCTTCAGCGGCCCGGGCCGGTGCTTCGGCTTTGAGAGCGTCTTCCTTGGTGATACGGCCGTCACGACCCGTGCCTTTCACATCGGCAGCCTTCAGACCTTTTTCTTCGAGAATCTTGGCAGCCGCGGGCGAAGGATGGCCGGCCGCATAGGTGGCGGAATCGCCGGCGGAGGGTTCGGCTGCAGGTGCTTTATCGCTCTTTGAAGGTGGCCCTCCGGCAGTTTCTTCAATGGTGCAGATCAACCCCCCTACGGGAATGCTTTCCTTTTCCTTCGCGACAATGTGCAGGATGCCGGCAGTCTCAGCCGGGAGCTCAAACGTGGCTTTGTCGGATTCTACTTCCGCGATAATCTCATCGAGTTCCACATAGTCGCCTTCCTTCTTCAGCCATGTCGACAGCGTGACTTCAGTGATTGATTCACCGACAGCGGGGACACGCATTTCAACCACCTTCCCCTTCTTGTCTTTCGTGTCTTTGTCGGCCGCGGGTTTTTGGGATTCAGCTTTTGTCGCAGCTTTGTCCTCCTGTTTCGGTGCCTCCTTTTTAGGGGACTCTTTCTTAGGAGACTCCTTTGCGGGTTCTGCCTTACCGCCGTCGGCGGATGGTTCAATCTCGCAAATCAGCTCTCCCACGGGAACGGTTTCGCCCTCCTGTTTTACAATGCGGAGCACACCCGCTTCGGGGGCCGTGAGTTCAAAAGTTGCTTTATCGGATTCTAGTTCTGCAATCACTTCATCCATCTGGACAGTGTCACCATCCTTGCGATGCCAGCTGCCTATGGTTACTTCCGTTATGGATTCTCCTACTGCTGGTACTTTTACCTGAACGGCCATGAATAAGGGTTTCGGTGTGGTTAATTATTCTTCAAACGCCTTCGCGATGATCTTCTCCTGCTCGACGCGGTGGACTTTAGCAAAGCCCGTAGCCGGCGACGCACTTGACTTGCGTGAAACGATCTTCAACTTGTCATTCGGCATCATGCGGTGAATGTATGATACGTATCCCATGTTAGCAGGTTCTTCCTGAACCCACATCCGCTCGGCGGACTCGTATTTATCCAGGATCGAGCGCAGTCTCTTTTCAGGGAAAGGATAAAGCTGCTCGAGACGCACCAGTGCAACGTCCGTTATCTTTTTCTTTTGGCGGTATTCGAGCAGGTCATAGAAGACTTTTCCGGTGCACATTACCACGCGTCTGACTTTCTTAGGATCAACAGTTGTGTCGTCGAGCACTTCCTGGAAGCGTCCATTGGTAAAGTCCTCTATCGGGGACGCTACGAGAGGATGACGCAACAGGGACTTCGGAGACAACACCACACATGGCTTGCGAAACTCCCACGCCACCTGCCTGCGAAGCAGGTGAAAGAAGTTGGCGGCCTTGGTGAGGTTCGCGACGATCATGTTGTACTCGGCGCAAAGCTGGAGGAATCGCTCCGGTTTTGCGCTGCTGTGCTCCGGGCCCTGGCCCTCATATCCGTGGGGCAACAGCAATACGAGTCCGTTCATGCGCTGCCACTTGGATTCAGCGCTGGAGATGAACTGATCGATCATTACCTGCGCGCCGTTGGCAAAGTCGCCAAACTGCGCCTCCCACAGGACAAGCGCTCTGGGAGACGCCATAGCATAGCCATATTCGAAATCGAAACCAAGCACGCCGTACTCAGACAGCAGGGAATTGTAGATATGGAACTTCGCCTGGTTCTCATCGAGGTGGTTCAACGCACAATACGATTCGTTCGTTTCGGCGTCGAAGACGTACGCGTGACGATGGGAGAACGTGCCTCGAATGGTGTCCTGTCCGGACATGCGAACAGGGGTACTCTCAAGAAGGAGTGACCCATAGGCCAGCAATTCGGCTTCTGCCCATCCGAGCTGCCGGGTTTCGAAGAACGCGGTCTTCCGGTCGCGCAGAAGTTTTTCGATCTGCTTGATGGGTTTGAATCCCTGTGGAATGGTTATGAGCGCCTGACCGACCTTCTCTACGATGTCAGCCGATATGGATGTGTCGGGAGATTCCTCGAAATCTTCGGGCCGTGCCCAGCGCATTTGCTCCCATTCCTCCTCTACTTTTTGAGCCCGATAGGGAAGCGGCTTTTGCTTCACTTCATTGAGTCGATCCTGCAACTGGTCGCGGAACTTTTTGTCCATCGCGTCGGCCAGGGCAGAGTCGAGTTCGCCACCCTCAACGAGCTTGCGCGCGTACACCTCCCGTGGGTTGGGGTGGCGGGCGATGATGTTGTACAGCTTCGGCTGGGTAAACTTCGGCTCATCACTTTCGTTATGGCCGTGCCTGCGGTAACACAAGAGATCGATGAAGATATCTTTCTGAAAACGCTGCCGGTATTCGACGGCAAGGTTGGCAGCGAAAGACACTGCTTCAGCATCGTCGCCGTTGACGTGTAGCACGGGCGCATCAACGATCTTGGCAATGTCGGTGCAGTAAATGCTCGTGCGCGCATCGTCGTAATCGGTGGTAAATCCAACCTGATTGTTGATGACAAAGTGGATCGTGCCGCCGGTGAAATATCCCGGAAGGCCAGACATCTGCACCACTTCATACACAACCCCCTGGCCAGCCACAGAAGCATCGCCGTGAATGAGGACGGCCATAGCCTTCAATGTGTCGCCTGCATATTCGTCGTCGATCTGGCCGCGCGTATATCCGAGCACAAGTGGGTCTACGGCCTCCAGGTGGGAGGGGTTCGGCGTAAGCTTCACATATATCTTTTTCCTCGAAGGCGTAAGAATGTGGCTGGAATAACCCAGGTGGTATTTGACGTCGCCGTCACCCATAGTAAGGTCCGGGCTGACGTTACCTTCGAATTCGGTGAAGATCTGTTCGTACGTCTTTCCCAGGATGTTTGAGAGGACATTGAGCCGGCCGCGGTGGGCCATACCGATCACTACTTCCTTGATCTCCAGCTCAGCGGCACGGTTAATGATCGTTTGCAGTGCAGGAATCGTATTCTCGCCACCTTCCAGGGAAAAGCGTTTCTGCCCCAGGAACTTTGTATGGAGGAAGTTTTCGAACACGACCGCCTCGTTGAGCTTTGTAAGGATCATCTTCTTGACCTCGATGCTCGGATTGTAGGCGTAGTATTCACGCTCAATCTTGTCCAGCAGCCACTGGCGGATCTCCTCGTTGCGGATGAAGTTTACCTCGAAGCCTATCGGTCCCAGGTAAACGGCCTCCAGTTTGGCAATGATATCCCGAAGCTTGGCCCGTCCCATTTGGATTTCGGCTCCGACGTCGAATTCCGTGTCGAGATCTGCCTCGCTGAGGCCCACGTCGGAAAGGGCAAGATGTACCTTGTGGTCCCGGCGGGGCCGGACCGGGTTGGTCTTCGACTTGAGGTGTCCAAAAGAACGGTAGGCGAATATCAGGTTGCGCACCTGCGCCTCCTTGAGGGTGAGGCTTTCCTCCCGGGTTGTTACGTGACCATTGTCACCGTATCGCTGCTGGGAGAATTCGTACCCCTCAAAAAATTTCTGCCAGGTTATATCAACGGAGGAGGGGTCTTGCTTATAATTTTGGTAGAGCTTGTCCAGGTATCCAACGTCCGCGTTGGATATATACGAATATTTGTCCATCACAATTGGCCGTACGCCATCATTATCCCATACCAAAGTTAGACAACGCAGTCACGATAAAAAAATTGTATAATCGCGTATACAAATATATTTGAATATCAGTTATTTGCATGAACTATACGAATGACCCTTGCCTGACTTGAAATTTGAATTATCTTTGCGGTCTTTTACATGCGAATCTGGACGAGATCCAAAAGAAAACAACGTAAATGGCAGTAAAGATCAGATTGGCCCGCAGGGGCCGCAAGAAACTGGCGTTATACGACGTAGTTGTCGCCGACGCCAGGGCGCCACGGGATGGCCGCTTCATTGAAAAGCTGGGAACGTACAATCCTTTGACAAACCCGGCGACTGTCGAAATCAACGACGAAAGGGCCTTTCATTGGATAATGAAAGGGGCCCAGCCTACCGACACGGTAAAGTCCATGTTGTCTTACCGTGGTGTTCTGCTGAAAAAGCACCTTCAGATCGGCGTACTGAAAGGCGCGTTGACCCAGGAGCAGGCCGACGCCCGGTTGGCCGAATGGCTCAGGGAAAAGGAAGCCAAGACGAAGAAGAAGGTCGAGAAGCTGGCGGAGTCCAAAGCCGCTGAAAGCAAGGCCCGGAGAGATGCCGAAACAAAGGTGAAGGAAGCGCGCGCAGAAGCCATCAGGAAAAAGTCGGTCGTGCCTGAAGAACCTGCAGCCGCAGAAAATGCCGGCGAAGAACAGGCGGCAGCACCGGAGGCTCCCGGAGCCGCCGAGACGGGTGCAGCCGAATCCTGATCCGAGGGCGCACTCTTCGTATAACGATATTCTCATTACGCCGGGCAGGTATGCCCCGGCGTTTTTATTTTCCGACGGACCATGAGCCATTCCGAATACTTTCTCATTGGCAAGGTGACCCGTCCCCACGGACTAAAAGGTGCAGTCACGATCTCCCTGCGGTCCGAGGCACCGGACCCCGCGTCGCTGGACGTTGTATACCTGGAACAAAGCGGATCGTTCGTCCCCTATTTCGTCGACTCGGTCTCCTTAAAAGGATCCCGCGCCTATGTGAAGTTTCAGGACGTCGATACACACGAAAGCGCCGCCCTGGTTTCAGGCCTCAACGTCTTTCTTCCGCTTTCTGAACGGCCCGCGGCCGGAGAACGCGGGTTTTACAGCGATGAGATCGCCGGATTCTCCGTGTTTACCGCGGAAGGCACCCTACTCGGCACGGTTCGGGAAGTAGCCGACGCGGGACGAGGCCGACTCGTTGTTGTGGAACAAGGGGACCGTGAAGTGCTCATCCCGGTAATCGGCCCGTTCATTCAGTCTGTTGATTCCAAGAAGAAAACCATCCTGGTGGAGCTGCCTGACGGGTTTCTCGACCTCAACACGTAATCCGCTTATGCATATCGACATCATAACCTGTCTGCCGCGGCTCCTGGAAAGCCCCTTTAGCGATTCCATCATTAAGCGGGCCATTACCAAGGGTCTTGTGGAGATCAACGTCATCGACCTGAGGGCTTATGCCACCGATCGCCATAAGTCGGTCGACGATTACGCCTACGGTGGGGGTGCCGGCATGGTCCTGATGGTCGAGCCTATCGATCGGTGCATTACTGACTTGAAGTCGCGGCGTTCATACGACGACATCATCTATCTGAGTCCGGACGGCGAGCGGTTCTGCCAATCCATTGCGAACGCTCTGAGCCTGAAACAGAACCTTATCCTGCTGTGTGGCCATTACAAAGGGGTTGACGAACGCGTTCGGGAGCACTTGGTAACCCGCGAGATCAGCATTGGGGATTACGTCCTGTCCGGGGGCGAGCTGGCTGCGGCCGTTGTCACCGACGCTGTCGTTCGGCTGCTCCCGGGCGTGCGGTCGGACGAGACATCTGCCCTGAGCGACTCGTTCCAGGACAATCTTGTTGCCCCCCCGGTATATACGCGCCCTGCAAACTACAAGGGCTGGAAGGTACCGGACGTGCTGCTGAGCGGCCACGAAGCAAAAATCGAGGCCTGGCGGCATGAAATGGCCCTCGAGCGTACCCGACAGCGACGCCCGGAATTGCTGGACGGCAACCCGGAAGAGCCCGGTAACATTCCCAACGGGGAGCGCTGAAATCCCGATTCTTTGTCTAAATTTGCAGTCCGTTTCAGAAAACATAGCATCATGGCTGATTTGGTCAAATTAGTGGAGGAAAAAGAGGGGG
>JAJJPK010000013.1:0-29059 GCA_032907565.1 Cyclobacteriaceae bacterium
TTAAACCACATGCTCCACCGCTTGTGCGGACCCCCGTCAATTCCTTTGAGTTTCACCGTTGCCGGCGTACTCCCCAGGTGGATGACTTATCGCTTTCGCTTAGCCGCGTACTGTATATCGCACACAGCGAGTCATCAACGTTTACAGTGTGGACTACCAGGGTATCTAATCCTGTTTGATCCCCACACTTTCGTGCCTCAGCGTCAGTTACAGTCTAGTAAGCTGCCTACGCTATCGGTGTTCCTGACGATATCTATGCATTTCACCGCTACACCGTCAATTCCGCCTACCTCGTCTGTACTCAATCCCAACAGTTTTTCAGGCAGCTCCCAGGTTGAGCCTGGGCATTTCACCTAAAACTTGTCAGGACGCCTACGCACCCTTTAAACCCAATAAATCCGGACAACGCTCGCCACCTACGTATTACCGCGGCTGCTGGCACGTAGTTAGCCGTGGCTTATTCACCAGGTACCTTCAATGTCCCACGCATGGGCCTTTTATCCCCTGGCAAAAGCAGTTTACAACCCAGAAGGCCGTCTTCCTGCACGCGGCATGGCTGGTTCAGGCTTCCACCCATTGACCAATATTCCCTACTGCTGCCTCCCGTAGGAGTCTGGCCCGTATCTCAGTGCCAGTGTGGGGGATCACCCTCTCAGGTCCCCTAATGATCATCGTCTTGGTAGTCCGTTACACTACCAACTAACTAATCATGCGCATGCCCATCCAGAACCACCCGAAGGTTTTTATCGCACCCAGATGCCTGGACACGATCTTATGGAGGGTTAATCCAAGTTTCCCTGAGCTATCCTCCAGTTCTGGGTAGGTTGCATACGTGTTACGCACCCGTACGCCACTCTCAGATCAGTATTGCTACCAATCTTACCGTTCGGCTTGCATGTATTAGGCCTGCCGCTAGCGTTCATCCTGAGCCAGGATCAAACTCTCCATTGTAATAATTCTTAAACCGGTCAGCACAGATCCTAAAACCCGTACCCAACCAGCAAGCCACCCAAAAACCCAATTGCCACCCCAAACCTTGCGGCCTGAAAGCAGCAACCAAATCCCGGCAGCTTCAATAGTTGTCTGATACCTGAAAGCTCTCTTTTTTAAGGATTCCTACTCTCCGGAAATCACCAACCACAGTTACCCGTGATCAGCCCGGAGTCCGCTATCAATTAACATCCATTCAAAGAACGTGTTGGGCCGACAACCGGCCCAATGCGTACCGCGACTTCCGCAGCACCAGAGGCAGCCCCGCATGGGCACACCTCTCCCGAAATGGGAGTGCAAATGTATAGGGAGAAGGGGCATTATGCAAGACCGCCCCTGAATATTTTTCAGACCAAAAGCGGCTGCCGATAAATGGTCTGACTGCGATCCGGACCCGTCGAAATCAACGTAATCGGAACCGCAAGCTCCCGCTCCAGAAACTCAATGTAATTGCGCAACGCATCCGGCAAAGGTTCGCCCTTGATTTCCTCGCCAAGCCAGCCATCCAGTTCCTCGTATATCGGCGTGATCTTTTCATTCACCAATTCATACGGAAGAATGTCTGTCTCACGGCCGTCGCGGAGCCGGTATCCCACGCACACTTTCACGCGCGGGAACACGCTCAACACGTCGGCCTTCATCATCAGCAATTGCGTCACGCCGTTGATCATGATCGAATACTTCAGCGACGGAAGATCGATCCACCCACAACGTCGCGGCCGCCCGGTCGTTGAGCCAAACTCATTCCCTTGCTTGCGCATCAGGTCTCCCTGCTCGTCCAGCAATTCGGTCGGGAACGGACCGCTCCCCACCCGGGTGCTATAGGCTTTGAAAATTCCAAACACCTCTCCAATATGACGCGGCGCGACACCGAGACCGGTACAGGCTCCGGCCGTAACCGTGTTCGAGCTCGTCACGAACGGATAGCTGCCAAAGTCAATATCCAGCAACGAGCCCTGCGCGCCTTCCGCCAGGATCGTCGACCCCTTCCTGAGTTCCTGGTTCAGAAAATATTCGCTTTCAATGAGCTGGAACGTGCGCAGGAAATCGATCGCCTCAAGGAATGGCTTCTCCAACTCATCCCAATTGAACGTTACATTATGATCCTTCAAGATCTTGAAGTGCACTTCCGTAAGCCGGTCGAAACGTTCCCTGAAATTGTCCGCGAGGATGTCGCCGACGCGCAACCCTTGTCTGCCGATCTTATCCTGATACGTTGGGCCTATGCCCTTCAGCGTAGATCCGATCTTGTTATCTCCCTTGGCTGTTTCATAGGCGTGATCCAGTAGCCTGTGCGTAGGCAGGATCAGTGTCGCCTTCTTGGATATGAACAGGTTCTCACGCAGCGCGAGGTTGAATTTGGAAAGCCCGTCGATCTCCTGACGGAACACCACGGGATCCAGGACCACCCCATTCCCGATAACGTTCTTCGTGTGGTCTCGAAAGATCCCCGAAGGAATTTGGTGCAGCACATGCTTTACACCCTCAAACTCCAGCGTGTGCCCGGCATTCGGACCTCCCTGGAAACGGGCTACGACATCGTACTTCGGCGCCAGCACATCCACAATCTTTCCCTTGCCCTCATCTCCCCACTGAAGGCCGAGCAATACATCTACTTTTGACATTTCGTCGGATTACTTTTTGACGTTCCCTAACACTTCGTCTTCCGATTGTACAATCTGGAAAATGGAGTTGAGCTTGGTAATAACCAGAAGCTTCTGAACGCTTTCGGATGGTTTCAGCAGGTATACTTCCCCGCCTTTGTTTCTGAACTTCGTTAAGATGGTGATCAGCACGCCGATTCCGCTGCTGTTGATGTAACGGAGACCGGAAATATCGATTATCGCAAGCCGGATACCCTGCTGGATGGCGTCGGAAGCCACCTCCAGAATACCGGACCCATTGTCCTCACCGATCAGGTCACCCGCAAGGCGGATGATCAACGCGTTGTCTCGGATTACATGATTGAATGTCATATCTCGTCGGGTTTGCTCACGCGCCGGCCCGGTTCTCACAATGCTCCTTCGTGCATGAGGCGTACAATATTAGCGAATGGTGAAGAACCTGAAAATGCAGGATCTCCTCGGCGGTCTTTTGAATGCTCTGGATGCGCGGATCGCAAAATTCGATCACCTTGTGGCAATCCGTGCAGATCAGGTGGTCGTGTTGCTTGTATCCGTACGACTTCTCATACTGCGCCAGGTTCTTGCCAAACTGATGCTTGCTGACCAGGTCGCACTCCACCAGCAAGTCCAGCGTGTTGTACACCGTGGCCCGGCTCACCCGGTAATTCTTGTTCTTCATGCTGATGTACAGCGACTCCACATCGAAATGCCCCGCCCGCGAATAGATCTCCTCCAGGATGGCATACCGCTCAGGCGTCTTTCGGAGCGCCTTGTTCTCCAGGTAGGCCGTGAAGATCTTCTTTACCTCTTCATAAACGGTTGGATTCGGAAGTACCTGATTCTGTGTCATGATGAATTAACCCGCAAAGATAATAACCCCTTCTGCCGATACAAAGTTGCACGTTTATTTCGGCAATAAGGCAGAAAAGAGGTCTTTTTCGAGTCGAGCCAGCCTCTATCCCTTCTCTGCGGCCTTGATGCCCGAATCGAAACGCGAAACTTTGACGACACCCTCCACATTCTTCAGCTTGTTGATGAGCTCCTCCAGGTGGCGGGTGTCATTAACATACAACATGATCTCGCCCTCGAAAATGCCGGCGTCTGTCTGCATGGACATAGAACTCATATTCACCTTCAACTCCTCCGAAATCACCTTCGACACATCGTTGATCAGCCCCACACGGTCAGTCCCGCGAATCTTCAACCCCGTGAGAAACGCCACCTCGTGCTGCGACGTCCAACGTGCCTTGACGACGCGGTTACCATGTTGCGACAGAAGTTCAGGCGCGTTGGGGCAGTTCGTACGGTGGATCTTGATCCCCTCATTGACGGTGACGAAACCGAAAACATCGTCACCCGGAATCGGCGTACAACACTTTGCCAACCGGTAGTCTACAACATCCATATTGTCGCCGACGAGCAGGACGTCCCCGTATCTGTCGCGGATCTTATCGCTATCCGGCTCCGCAACGCGCGGATCCATAGCAGGACGACGCGCGGCCGGCTTATAGTCGCGAAAGCGCTTGATATCCGCGGTCGTTATGATCCCGTTACCTACGCGGTAATACAAATCGAAATTCGACGGCGCGCTGAAAAACTCCCGCATGCTTTCCAAAATACCCTGCGTCGGTTCAAGCTTGAGTTGCCGCAGCTTACGGATCACAATATCTTTTCCGTCTTCGGCAATCTTGCGCTTGTCTTCTTTCAGTGCATCCTTAATCCGCGTCTTGGCTTTCGACGTTACCACATATCGCAGCCAGTCCGTATTCGGCCGTTGCTTCTGTGAAGTAAGGATTTCGATCTGGTCGCCGTTCTTGAGGACATAATTGATCGGCACGAGCTTGTTATTCACCTTAGCACCGATACACTTCGACCCGATCTGCGTGTGAATCTCAAAGGCGAAGTCGAGCGCCGTAGCGCCATACGGAAGCGTTTTCAGTTCGCCCCGTGGTGTAAACACGAATACCTCTTCGCTGAAAAGGTTGCCACGAAAGTCGTTGACAAAATCAAGCGCGGAGTGATCGTTTTGTTCGAGAAGTTCGCGCACGCGCGCCAGCCATTTTTCGAGATTGGATTCGCTGGCCGCCCCGCTTTCCTTATACTTCCAGTGCGCCGCATACCCTTTCTCTGCGATGTCGTCCATGCGCTTGCTTCGAATTTGAACTTCCACCCATTGTCCGTTCTTGGCCATGACTGTGGTGTGAAGCGATTCGTACCCGTTAGACTTGGGTGTACTGATCCAGTCGCGAAGCCGGTCGGGATTTGGTGTGTAAAAATCTGTCACAATAGAATAGATCTGCCAGCAGACTGCTTTTTCCGTTTCCGGTGGCGTGTCTATAACGATCCGTATCGCGAACAGGTCGTACACCTCTTCGAACGGAATGTTCTGACGCCGCATCTTATTCCATATCGAGTAGATCGACTTGGGTCGTCCCGTGATCTCAAACTGGAATCCCTGCCGTTCAAGTTCTTCTTTGATTGGCTGGATGAATTGCCGCATCAGCTTCGCCCGTGCTGCTTTTGTCGCGTCGATCTTTTGCGCGATATCGGAATACACCTGGAAGTCGGTAAAACGCAGGTACAGGTCTTCCAACTCTGTCTTGATCGCATTAAGTCCCAGACGGTGCGCAAGCGGTGCGTACAGATAAATGGTCTCCGAAGCAATTTTGAGTTGCTTGTTTCTCGGCATGCTGTCGAGGGTTCTCATATTGTGCAGGCGATCTGCCAGCTTTATGAGGATCACCCGGACATCGTCGGACAATGTGAAGAGCATTTTGCGGAAATTCTCCGCCTGTTGCGACGAGCCGTACTCGAATACGCCGCGAATCTTGGTGAGACCGTCGATGATGCGCGCCACCTTGGGACCGAAGATCCTTTCAATGTCCTCGAGCTCTATGTCCGTGTCCTCCACTACATCGTGGAGCAAGGCCGCAATAATGGAAGTGGTTCCGAGGCCCACTTCTTCCACGCAGATCTGCGCTACGGCCAGGGGGTGAAAGATGAACGGTTCACCCGACTTCCTCCGCATATCCTTGTGAGCTTCGAGCGCAATGGTGAAGGCCCGCTTGATAAGCTTCGCGTCGCCCTCATTCAGGATAGGTTTAGCTTTTCTGAGTAATCTCCGGTACCTGCTGATTATTTCCTTCTTCTCCTGCTCGGTATCAATAACCATCATGAGGCACTGCTGTTTGATATGGTAATGTGCGTACTCAATTGCCCTGCATAAATACCTCAGGTATCGTTTTCAATTATAACATGAAATCGGGGCGGAAAACTCCCGAAAAAAGCCTTTTGCGACCGGATGCGTAGGATTCATTCCCGCCGGCAGACGCCCAGGTGCGCTTTTCAATTCCGCAATAATCAATAACTTTGCCCACCCTTTTCAGTAGCCCGGTACGGAAGGGCCTGAGAAACCCGGCGGATGTGGCGAAATTGGTAGACGCACTAGACTTAGGATCTAGCGGGGCAACCCATGGGGGTTCGAGTCCCTCCATCCGCACGCCCGACCCCCCCGTGCCTGGCAACTTTTCCACGGCGCCGGGGGTTCTTGATTTATTTGGTAACACTCAAAAGACGTAAACTTTGGAAATCACACTCGACAAAAAAAGTAACACCGAAGGTCTTATTAAAATTAAGCTAACGGAGGGGGATTATCAACCCCATGTTGAGGAAAAAGTGAAGGATTTCGCCAAAAAGGCGAATATCAAGGGCTTCCGGCCGGGCAAGGTTCCTCCCACTGTAATTCGCCGATTGTACGGTAAATCCATCCTCGTAGACGAGATCAACCACCTCCTGTCCCACAAGATTTCCGACTACATCCGCGAGAAAAACCTCAAGATCCTGGGCGATCCCCTGCCGAACGAGGAGAAGTCGATGGCCATCGACTGGGACGCCCAGAAGGACTTCGAGTTCGAATACCACATCGGATTTATCGAGGACTTCACCTACGACCTTTCCAACAAGGTGAAGATCAAGACATACAAGGTCGAAATCACGGATAAGGACGTCGAGGAAACCATCGAGAACATGCGGCGCCGGCATGGTACGGAAATCCACCCCGACACCAGCGAGGAAGGCGACAGCTTGCGCGGCATCCTGGAAAAACCTGATACAGGCTTCCGCGATGAACACGTAGGAATCATAATCGAAGAGATAGAAAAGAAAGAGCGGAAAAAGTTTGTCGGCGCTACGGTGGGGACCGTTATCGAATTCGATATCGACAAAGCATTTCCCGGCGAAAACAAGGGCCGTTATCTCGGGTATACGAATGACGACAATGTCACCGGTACGGTGCGTTACACTGTTGAGCAAATCTCACGGAGAACGCCTGCGGCCATTGACCAGGAATTCTTCGACAAGATATTCGGCAAGGACGTCGTGAAAGACGAAGAAACATTCCGGACCCGTGTCCGTGAATCGCTTACGGAAGATTATCAGCGCGAAGCAAAGCATTTCACCAATCACCTGATTGAAGATCACTTCGTTGAGAATACAAAAATCGAACTTCCGGATGAATTCCTTAAGACGTGGCTCCGCCGGTCAGCACCCGAAATAACGGATGAACTACTGGACCGCGAGTTTAAGACTTACCGTCGACAGCTTCTGTGGGACCTGATCAAAAATCGTATTGCTGAAGATCACCAGATCAAGGTCGACGAGGGCGAAGTACTGAACCGTGCGAAACAGCTCATCGCTGCGCAATTTGGAGGTCAGGCCATTATCGACCAGCTGGGCGACCGTATGGATGCCATTGCTATGAACTACCTGACGAACAACGAAGGCGAAAACTACCGGCGCGTTTCACGTCAGCTTTTTGAGGAAAAGGTTCTGAATCTCATCACGGAGAAGATTACGCTCTCCGAAAAGGGAGTGAGTGCAGAGGAATTCACCAAAATTGTGCGGGAACACACCCACTGAGTGAACGGAGCATACAATAATTTTCAGGCTAACCCGTCTGTTATCCAAACCGCCTATACCGATCCCTGTAAACCTTTTTTCGTTTTTTCCGGTTAAACGGAAGTTGGATTTTAGGTGAGGGATGCCTATGATTGCCGGGTACTTTCCCCTTTAATTCACGCCAAAAGCAGTTTTTATTAACCCGTCCTATGAAGCAAAAAGATGAATTCAGCAAGTACGCTGTTCACCACCTGGGAATGAGCAGCGCAAGCCTTGAACGGTACCAACGATTCATGTCGGAAAATGCCGGCATATGGAATTTTACCCCCAACGTTATCGAGGAGCGCCAGATGCGCGCCACCGTCATCGACGTGTTCTCGCGCCTCATGGCCGACCGGATCGTCTTCCTCGGAACCCCTGTTGACGACTATATCGCCAACGTTATTACCGCCCAGTTGCTGTTTCTCGAATCAGCTGATCCTAAGAAGGATGTCGTGATGTATATTAACAGTCCCGGTGGGGCCGTATATGCAGGCCTTGGCATCTACGACACTATGCAATACATTAATCCTGACGTAGCTACCATCTGCACCGGCCTGGCGGCGTCCATGAGCGCCGTTCTGCTTTCGGCCGGGACCGGCAAAAAGCGCTCTGCCCTGCCCCATGCCCGGGTAATGATTCACCAGCCTATGAGTGGTATGCAAGGACAGGCCTCGGATATGGAAATATCCTTGCGGCAGACCCTGGAGGTGAAAAAGGACCTCTATACAATTTTGGCCCGACACACGAACCAGAAGTACGAAAAAATAGAAAAAGATTCAGACCGGGATTACTGGATGAGGGCGTCTGAGGCCAAGGAATACGGCATTATTGACGAAGTTCTGGAACCGAAGCAATAGGCTGGGCCTGAAGGCTCCGAACCAGAACGGCCGAAAATTCGTACATTTGCTGGCAAGGACGCTGTACAAAAACACACTTTATGGCTGAAGTAACCTGCTCTTTCTGCGGTCGCAACAAAAAGGACGTGGACCTGATGATTTCGGGTATCCATGCCCATATCTGCGACAAGTGTGTCACACAGGCGAGCCAGATTCTCCAGGAGGAGAAGAAGAGCAAGAACGAAACCGGCCTTTCGCCCAATTTCAAGTTGCTCAAGCCCCGGGAAATCAAGCAGTTCCTGGATGAGTACGTGATCGGGCAGGATGAGGCCAAAAAGGTTATATCCGTCGCCGTCTACAGCCACTACAAGCGGCTGATGCAACGCAAGGGCGAGAACGACGTCATCATTGAAAAATCCAATATCATCATGGTGGGCGATACCGGTACGGGAAAAACGTACCTGGCCCGGACGCTGGCGAGGCTTTTACAGGTACCGTTCTGTATAGCCGACGCCACCGTGCTCACCGAGGCCGGCTACGTCGGCGAGGACGTTGAAAGCATATTGACCCGCTTGCTGCAGGCTGCCGACTACAATGTTGAGGCTGCAGAGCGCGGCATCGTATACATCGACGAGATCGATAAGATCGCACGAAAATCCGATAACCCGTCGATCACCAGGGACGTCAGCGGTGAAGGGGTCCAGCAGGCATTGCTCAAACTGCTTGAGGGGACATCCGTTAACGTTCCCCCGCAAGGTGGAAGGAAGCACCCGGATCAGAAGATGATCTCGGTCAACACCGAAAACATCCTGTTCATTTGCGGCGGCGCATTTGAAGGTATTTCGCGAATCATAGCCAACCGGCTGAACACACGACCTCTGGGCTTTGCCACTGCCCAGGATGGATTCCACCACGCTATGCTGGACAAGGACAACCTCCTGCGGTTTGTTTCTGCCCAGGACCTCAAAACGTTCGGCCTCATCCCCGAACTCATCGGCCGGCTGCCGGTGGTATCCTACCTTAATCCACTCGACAAGGAAGCGTTACGCCGTATCCTTACGGAGCCGAAGAATGCACTCGTCAAGCAGTACAAGAAGCTGTTTGAAATGGAGGGCATCGACATCGAGTTCAAGGAAGGTGCTATCGATTTCATCGTGGAGAAGGCTATCGAATTCAAGCTTGGAGCCCGCGGCCTCCGGAGCATCTGCGAAGCCATCATCACGGATGCTATGTTCGAATTGCCGTCCGAACGCTCAACCGACCGGCTCGTGATCAACCGGGCATACGCCGAAGAAAAATTCAGCAAGTCGCAGTACAGCAAGCTGAAGGTAGCGTAAACACTCCTTACGCGCGCAGGTAGCCAACCATCAGCCGAGCGGCATTTTCCGAAGCTGAATCTCCAGCATCCAGCAGGTGCACAAGTTCTTCGTACCCTTCCAGAACTTTTTCGCGTCGGTCTCCGTGAAGAAGTCGCTCCAGTTCACTTGAGGTTTCCGACGGGTTCGCGTCGCCCTGAATGAGTTCGCGCACAACTTCACGTCCGACGATAAGATTTACCAACGAAATGTGGGGAACCTTCAGCACCAGCTTAGCGAAAAAGTATGAGAGCGGACTTGTCTTATAAACCACCACTTGTGGGACACGAAAGAGTGCGGTCTCCAGTGTAGCGGTACCAGAAGTCACGATCGCAGCGACAGCGTGACGCAGCAAGTCGTAGGTTTTGTTGTACACAAACCTGACGTTCTCCATACGCTTAAGGTTTCCATACAGGGTTGGCTCCAGGTTGTCCACTGCGCCAAGGGCGTATTGATACGTCGGATGTCGGCGCACCACCTCCTCCATCAACGGGATGATGCGTTGGACTTCCTGCTTCCGGCTGCCCGGCAGGAGCGCGACAATCGGCTTATCGCCTCCTAATCCCTCCCGTTCCCTGAATTGCTCATCGGGAACATGTGCGCGCACTGCATCAAGCACGGGGTTGCCGACGTAATCCACCTCCCAATCGAACTTTTTGTAGAAATCTTTTTCAAAAGGCAGGATCACAAACATACGGTCGACGTTGGCCTTCAGTTCCCAGACCCTCCGCTGGTACCACGCCCACACCTTAGGTGGTATGTAGTAGAAGATCTTTAAACCGCGGGACCTGCCATATCGGGCTATGCGCCGATTAAAGCCTCCGTAGTCGATAAGGATCACGACATCCGGCTGGAAACGGTTGATGTCCTCCTTACACTGGCGTATGAACTTTGAAATTTTTCGCAGGTTTCCCAGAAGCTCGAAAATCCCCATGAATGCCATCTCGCTGTAGTGGACGGCCAAATCGACACCGGCATCTTTCATGTACTCACCTCCAAAGCCCCGGAAGGTTGCCGATGGATCTTCCCTACGCAGCGCGCGCACAAGATTTCCACCGTGCAGGTCGCCTGATCGCTCGCCGGCTATGATGTAGTACTTCATTTATTATGCGCGTGTATCTTCGCCTCCAAAGTACTCCACATAGTTTCGCGGAGTCTCATACAACCGGACGGCATGCAACTTTCCGTAGGATGTGATTTCCGGCAGGCGTTGCTCGAGGATGTTCCAGATTTCCACAATAAGATTCTCGCAGCTGGCGAGCTTGCCACGCATGAAATCGACGTCGAGGTTCAGGTTCTTATGATCCAGTTTGTCCGTGACTTCCCGCCTTATCAGGGTGCTTAACTTCTTCAGGTCGACAACAAATCCGGTTTCCGGATCGGGCATCCCCTTAACAGTGACGATGAGCTCAAAGTTGTGACCGTGCCAGTTCTCGTTCGCGCACGGTCCGAAGACCTCCCTGTTCTTTTCCGGCGACCAGGAAGGATTGTAGAGCTTATGGGCGGCGTTGAAATGTTCCTTGCGACTTACGTAGAGCACGGACCTTCGGTATGTGTGCCGCAAATATACGAGTTAGTGTCGGGATTTGTTGGAGGCTCAATGGCGGACCACGATCTTCCTGCGAATGGTCGCATTCTGGGTCCTGATGTCTACGAAATACAATCCGTTGTGGAAACTGCCTGTGTCAATGACCATCCGGTCCTCCTTCGCTAAACCGGAGAATACCCGCTGTCCCAGGGTATTGACGACAGTAACCTCAGCAGGCAGCGAGGCGGCGGGTATCTCAATCATCAGCTCCGCATCGGTAGGATTGGGAAAAACTTTAGTTTGAGTAACGGCAACATCCGGCTCCGGCTCTGTTGCCGTGATGAGGAATACGGAAGAGGGCAGATTACAGGTATTGTTCTTGATGACCACAAAATAGCTTCCCGGATTTCCTCCATAGTCGTAAGCGCGCGCAGTCTCCGAGTCCAACCGTTGGCCATCCTTGAACCATTGGTAGAACTCTGCGGTGAGTTCGCTGAACAACTTCTCGTTGGCGATGATCACCCGGTTGTCAGGAAGGTTGTTGTTGTTAATCGGCACGTCTCGCGAATAGCTAACCTCCTGGTTGCCGTCGCTTACCGTAACCGTCACGGTATACGTATCAGTGGTGTTGTAAATATGGAACGGATTCCGGTCCGACGACGTATTGTCGCCTGAGCCGGGGTCGCCGAAATCCCACGACCAGGAAGTAATGTTGCCATCGCTGGCGTCCGTAAATTCCGTCAACGAGCCTTCGCAATTAAACTTGAAACTGAAATCCGCAAACAGTGCGTCTTCGCATGCACCGGGAGTCCAGTTGGCCGCACTGGTCAGTGTGCTGTTCGCCCCGGCGCTGATAACGACATCACCATTGACATCGACGCGTGTGACATCCAGGTAGTCGAAGCACCGCTTGAAGTGGCCGTCAAAATTGAGTGTAGCCGATCCGGCGCCTGTCGAAGCCAGGGAAATCCGGTTACCAGCGTCCGCATTTAGTTCGATTGCACTGGTGAAGTTCTGCGTGGTGCCGTCGCCAACCGCAATGGTCGTCCCCGGCTGCGCCTTGAAAGCGCCGATTGTATTGTTGCCCATTAACGCAAGCGATCCTCCTACAGAGAGATCTGCGATAGACGTTCCTCCGGAGATCGTCGCGTTAGATCCGTTTGTGTTGACGCTGCCCTCGAAGTTGATTCCATTCCAATTGATTGTCGTCGTGCCGGAATTCACAAAGTTGAATACCGATCCCTCTGACTCCAGGGTGAGACCTGTGTTATTCAACGTCGACGATGTGAGGCCGGAGACGGTAGTGTTGGATATGTCGATGCTTTTCACTCCGGCGGTAGTAGCGTGGAAACCACCCAGGTTCAGCGATACATTACGTGCAATGAGTCCGCCTTGCTGGACGTCGATGGCAGCAGCGGTAATCGTGCCGTTCACGGTCCATGTTGCTCCGGTAGGACTATTGATTAAAATGGTCGCGTCCGAGAGGTCGCTGTTGCTGAGATTGAGTTGATTTTGTGCTGAACCAGCACCTATCAGTTCAATTGTCCCGGGGTTGGAAACCGAAAAACCCGACGAAGACACGACGAAGTTTCCGTCGATTTCGAGCGTGTGGTTGTTCAGCGCAAGCGATGCCGCGGTCTTGGCAAGCCACGTGAGCGAGGCACAGGCTGCGTCCGCAGCAAGTGAGATGGTTTGGTTTGCAGCAGAAAACGAATTCTCATCAATGACCACTCTGCCGTTCGCGTCAGGTACCTGGTTCGCGGGCGGACCACCGGAACTCAGTGACCAGTTCGAAGGGTCGTTCCAGTTGCCAGAATTTCCTATCCAGTAGTAGGCCGTCTTCGGATCGTTAGCGGCCGTAAACGTGAGTATCAGGGAGTAGTCCTGCCGCCCATTCTGCAGCTGGCCCTTGTGGCTAACCTCCACGGTATACACGCGCGGTTCGGGTTGGTCGAAGTCAATTTTTTCGACGTTGTCCCGTGAGTTGTTTCCCCTGACCGCCGGACTTGCCGGGCTGGCAGGATTTAATGTCCAGGGCAACACCTCGTTGCCACCTGAGTCGAATATCCGGATGTCCAGGTCGTTGACCAGCATTCGCGTTGCCGGGTCTAGCTGCGGCGCCACCGGCGTGCCTGGTGGATCTGTCCAGGCTATGGTTGCCGTTACTTTCGTATTGCTTTCCGGTTCAAACGTGAAGGTGAACACGTCATTGTTCATCAGCGTGTTCTCAAGAATCACCGTACTCTCCTGATCCTGGGCGAGCAACACTTCGGCAGCCGCTCCCACATCGAGAAGGCCCCAGCCAAAACTGTAGTCCGGTCCGGGGTTGAGCCCCGCCTCCCGCGCGGTATGAATCGCCAACGCCTTCAGCGTAGCAGCTTTCATGTAGTTGCCGGCATGAAGGTCGCGATACAATTCCTGCAACAAAGCAAGTGAGCCTGTGGCATTTGGAGCCGACATGGAAGTGCCTTGTGCAAAGCTGTAGGTATCCTGTCCCGACGAGCTCACGCCCGTTGAATAAATCGACACACCAGCGGCCACCAGGTCGGGTTTGATCCGCCCATCGTCTGTTGGACCCCAGCTGCTGAAGGGAGACATGACGACGCTGGAAGGGCCTGTGTAGTTCGAAACCTTCAGAACGGCTCCAACGGTAATGTTGTTCTTTGCCGAGCCTTCCGGGCCGATGCTGTCGAATCCAGTGCCTCCGTTTCCATCGGCGGGATGGGAACCGTCGCCGCTGTCGGATCGATCGTTGCCAGCCGCCCACACTATAGTATAGTACGGCGCGTTAAAGGCGATCTGATCAATGGTGCGCGACTTGCTGGTATAAAATCCGAAACGATAGTCTTCCTGTGTACTGATGGAGCTATTGCCCGTCCACGACCAGCCGTTCTCGTCCTGTATAAATCCAAGCACAACGCCATAGGAATGGTTGGAGAACAACAGGGAAGTCTGATCCGGCTTGGCGAGGTTGGCCATCTCTGCTTCATCGTTGATAAAATCCCAGAGCGACAACTGCGCCTTAGGCGCCATTCCCTTGGCTGCAGGGTCAATCCCGGTCGCCCCGATGGTGCCGGTAACGTGGGTCGAATGGTCCGACAGTTCCGTCCCCTGACGTGTGAGTATCCGGCTGGCAAACTCGACATGATCTTTCACCAGGCCCGCGTCCCACACGCCGACGACCATACCCTCCCCCTCCAGGTTGAGTCCTAATGGTCCGCCCGTTCGCAGTTCATTCACGCCGGTGGTCACGGCAGCGCCAGCGTTGAATGTGGTGATGTAAATCGGAAGTCCAGATAACTCATCGACACCCACCATGTATACATCGTTGCCATTCGCATCGCGAAACTGCATGGGCAGATTGTGGGCGGCAGCGTATTCTCTGGCTTTTTCGAGTTGCGTGAGCTGGTATTCGCTCCGCTCGGCTGCAATCTGAGTGAGCACGCGCTGAGGTTGCTGCGCGCGCACGTAAAACGCTGCCAACAACATCGCGGCCAACGCCCATGCTCCTCGTCTGAAATATGCTGCCTTCATGCCGCTCGCTCGCGTGGATTACTTCTTATAAGTGAACTTGAATTTGCCAAACGTTCCCAGCGACACGTTCAACTCCAACTCCAGTGTAAGAATACGGGAGTCAGGATCAAACACACCGGAGCCAACGGGCGTAACCCGCAGTGGTCCTTCCTGGGGATCGTCATAAATAATGTTATGGCCGGTAATGGTTACTTCCCGGGGACAGGCGTCCAGTCTGAGGTTGAGCGTCGATCCGCTGAAGCCCCAGAAATCGGAAATAATGATGCCTTTGGTATCGTTGGGATCCTCCGTAATGCTCACCGTATTGAACCGCGGCGGATTGGCGTCGGGATCCTCTCCTTCTTCGACAATGTCGTCACTGGTTTCCACGATGGTGCCGGTGATGAAACTCCGATCGAGCGGGCAATCGTCATCAATAATCTTGACGACGGTCGTAGCGTTCAATCGGTCCGGCCCTGGAAATCCAATATTGTAGTTGACATTGTTGACGGAAATAATCGTGAGTTCCACGGTCTTTTCGCCATCCGCGATGGCGTTGTCCAGCGGCGTTATCCGGATCGCCGCAGAGTTTTCACCACCGGGTATGGTGAGCGTCCCTTCATTCTCTATTGAGTAAAGTGCAACCGCGTTGTCGTTAGGTTTGACGGTATACTGGATCGTAACCGGTCCGATCGTCCGTGCACCACCAATATTTACCTTGATCTCGGCTTCGCCTTCACCTTCCCTGATGATCGTCTCGCGCGCTTCGAAATTTACAAACTCAGGTCCGTCATACTGGGGTGGCTCATACGTATCACAGGCAGCCACCATCAGGACCAGCGCCATGATCACCGTCTTACACCATTTCATTATCGACTTGTCAATTCGCATCGTAGCCCGGATTCTGAACCATATTAACATTTCCTGAAAATTCACCCTGAGGTATCGGCAGCGTGAAGCGATAATCGCCGGCTTCCAGTTCACATTGCGTCGCAGTGCAATCGTCCCCACGTATTATGGGCAGACCCTTTCGTTTCAAATCATGCCAGCGATGTCCTTCAAACGCCAACTCGCGCCGCCGTTCGATCATAATGGCATTCGCAAGCGCGGTACCTGACTCATTCCCATCTACCGCCGGATTGAACGTCGCGATCCGCGCCACGCGAACAGCATTCAAATCGTTGCGCGCGGCTGTTGGATCTTGAAGCTCAAAATTGGCTTCCGCCCGAATCAGGTACATCTCAGACAGACGAAGGATTTTGATGTCGGCAAGGCCATCGATAGGAGGCTTCTGATCGAGGGGATAATCCAACGGCGCACCGCGATACTTGGTGACGACGTTGTCCGGATCACTCGGTTGCCGTATGCCGATGAAGGATTTATAGCGAACGTCGCCGGCCGGATCGTACAGGTCGATGAGATCCTGCGTAGGGTTAAAGGAAACAATGTCGTTGCTTTGACTCCAGTAATTCTGGCCGATCGCTGCATTGTTCTGCAGCATCACCAGCTTGAAGATCACCTCGTTGTTCAATTCAGCCGACGTCCAGATGTTGCGATAGAGGTCGCCGGTAGCGAGTGTCCAGGCACCGGAACTGATCACTTCGGATGCGTATTGTTTTGCCGCGGCCCAATCGCGCGCATAAAGCGACACCCTGGCGAGCAAGGCTGTGGCCGCCAGCGGCGTCGCCCTGGAGGGACCGATCCCGGTTTCGATCATCAACTGGCGGGCCTCAAGAAGGTCCTGGATAACCTGGTTATACACTTCAGCTACTGTGTTACGCGGGGGTTGACTGATGATGGACTCCGTCATCAGCGGTACGCCCGGGTGGCTCGCGTCGGGAGTAGCATCATACGGCTGGGCGAAGTAGCGCACCAGGTCGAAATGAGCGAGCGCACGAATGAATAGCGCCTGACCCTTGAAGGAACTCTTCGCGGCGGGCGACCCTTCCACAGCATCGATTTTTCCAATGACGATGTTCGCCCGGTTGATGACCGAATACAGTTGCGTCCAGATAGCTGCAGGCTCGCCCGTACTTGCGTTGAATGTGTAGCTGTGCATCTGTACGCCTTCCCCAAGGTTTTCAGACGAGCGACGCAGGTCATCCGACATGCGGTCGGCCACAACGATGTAGGCGCCACCGTAATAAGCCCCGGAGGTCAATCCGCTATAACATCCGTTGAGCGCCTGCCGGAAGTCATCCAGGTTCACCAGTGCATTCTCGTCGGTGAGGTCGTCCGTCGGCGTCAGTTCCAGGAAATCCTCGCAGGAACACAGCCCGATCGCAAGGCAAAAGGCAAACACCCATTTTATTTTCATTCCTGCCATACCGTTTAAAATCCTATATCAATGCCGCCCGTGAAAACCCGGGGAACCGGGTATTGCGACAGCTGTACGCTGCCCGCATCTTCCGGATCGAAACCCGAATACTTCGTAAGGGTGTACAGGTTCTGAGCCTGCAAGTAGATCTTCACCGATTTCAACTTGGTGCGGGTAATGAGCCTGGGCGGAAGAAAGTACGCCAGGCTTACATTGCGCAGTCGTATGAACGAAGCATCCTCCAGATCCTGGCTGGAGAACTCTCGTTGTGCTGTTACACGCGGTACGTTGGTAATGTCCCCCGGTTGCCGCCACGCGCGTAGTTGCTCCACCGACTGGTTGAACTGTCCGAAATTGAGCGGGTTGTTGTTGAAGAACCGCTGATTGTTGAGCAACACGTTTCCGTGTTGAAAGGAAAAGAATATGGACAATTCAATTCCCTTGTAAGTAAACGTGTTCGTCAAGCCGCCGAACCGCGGAGGATCCCACGTTCCGAATTTTGCTACAGCGTCATCCGCATTGTAAACGTTAGTTACGTTGCCATTCTTGTCGCGGTACAGGGGATCACCATTGGCGGGATTCACCCCGGCCCATTCCACCATGGCGAACGTGCCGATGGGAAGACCTTCGCGGAATCCCGTCTCGCGTGTGGCGTCGTTCTCGAAAGTCAGCTTTAGCACTTCGTTGTCGTTGAACGTAATGTTCAAGTCTGTCGACCACGTAAAATTCGTTGTCACGATGTTACGTGTGCCTAGCGTGACTTCCACTCCGCGGTTTCTCATCTCACCACCATTTATGCTGAGTGATGAAAAACCAGACGTCCGCGAAAGCGGCGTGTCCACAAACATCTCCGTCGTAAGCTTGTGGTAAAAATCAACGGTACCGCTTATGCGTTCATTGAGAATCAGGAAGTCCAGACCGATGTCCAACGATGCCGTCTGCTCCCACTGCAAGTCAGGATTCGCCGGTTGCACGGGCGCAATTCCCTGTTGTCCGGCGTAGCTGAAGCCCGAACCGTAGAGCGCGAGTGATTGAAAATTGCCAATACCGGTTTGCCGTCCCTGTGTTCCGTAGCTCGCGCGAAGTTTGAGGTCGTTCACAAACGGGAATCGCGTCATGAATTGCTCTGCCATAAGATTCCAGCTTGCACCTACGGAATAGAAATTCGCGTATCGCTTGTTCTTTCCGAATCGCGAGGAACCATCACGCCGCACATTAAAGCTGACCGTAAACCGATCGCGGAATGCATAAAGGCCGTCCAGGAAGTACGACAGCAGCGCATTGTCAGTGTTGAAGCCACCCACTTCAGCAATAAAGTTATTGCTGGGAGTACCCTGGGTGATGGCCGCAGCCGACCCTAATTTGTCGTTCAGGCCGTAGCCGTTAAAGCTGAAGCCGGTAGTGTTGCCTCGCACCAATTCATGCCCAACAAGAACGCGCAGGTTGTGATCTTGTTTAATGTTGAAGGCGTACTGCAACGATGTGGTCCCAATGATGGAGGCCAGCCGGCCGTAACCACGTGTGAGCACACCTTGTTCTCCATTAATGCCGCCCTGGTTCGGTGCACCCGCATTGATGCGGAAGTCGTCCAATGTTTCACTGAAGTCGATACCCCAGTTGGTCTTGGCCACAAGCCCCGGAATGATCTCGTACCGAAGATACGCGCCGGATACGATCTTGAGCTGCTCCTGACGGTTGTAGCTCTGCTCCATCTGCTCAACGAGGTTGAAGCCTGTCGGACCTTCCTCGTACTCGTTCGTGTTCGGATCTTTTACACGCGTATAGGGATTCGCTATAAAGGCGTAAAGGACGGGGTTGTTAATGTTGTTGCCCGTTTCCGTCGGAAGAAAGTTCGTCCGCGTATATCCAATGGAATTGCTGACGCCGAAGCTGAATCTTTCGGTAGCATCGTGGTCGAAGTTAAAGCGCAATGAATACCGATCCAGATCGGATTCTTTAATGATACCTTCTTCCGTCCGGTAGCTGGCGCTCAGGAAAAAGTTTGACCGACCTGTACCGCCCGATGCACTGATCTCGTGCATCTGCGTTATGCCTTCCCTGAAGAAGACGTCCGTCCAGTCGGTGTTGATCCGCGCCAGTTCTGCGATTCGTTGTTCCTTCTCGGCAGAAGAAAGACTGCCGTCTTCGAGTATCCTGCCCACCTCACCCTGGTAAAGTCCGAACTCCGCCATCAGCCGTTCGAATTGTATCTTCTGGGCCGTGGTCATCATATCAAACTTTGCGTTCGTACGTGTAGTGACTCCGTACTGCACATTATAGTGCATGTTGATGCCTTCGCTACCGCGCTTTGTCGTGATGACGATTACACCGTTGGCGCCCCGCGTACCATACAGTGACGACGACGCGGCATCCTTCAGGATATTGATCGACTCTATGTCATTAGGATTCAGCGCAGCAAAATCGCCCGCAGAAATCGGTACACCATCCATAATATAGAGTGGCGTGACGCTACCCGCAGAGCTGATGCCGCGAATACGCACAAAGGCAGGCGTACCAGGCTGACCGGAATTGGCTGTGACCATGACGCCGGCAGCCCGACCTTGCAGCATTTGGTCCACCGTTGCCACCGGCACGTTTTCAATCAGTTTCGAGCCAACCTGTGCAACAGATCCGGTGTACTTCCGCTTTTCCTGTGGGTCGCCATAACCAGTCACGACAACCTCCTTTAACTGTGTGGCGTCAACGTCCAGTTGCACGTCAAGGACATTTCCCGGTCCAATCTCAAGAGCCTGTGTAACAAACCCTACAAAAGAGAACACGAGCACGCCGCCCTCCTGGGGCACTCCAATGGTATATCGTCCGTTTACGTCGGTTATTGAGCCCAGGGACGTCCCCTGAAGCAAGACATTCACGCCGGGCAAAGGACTGCCATCCTCCCGTGAAGTGACCGTTCCCGATACTGTGCGTTGCTGCGCGTGGAGAACAATCGGAAGGAGAAAGAGTAGCAGGATGGGAAACAGCAGTAGAATTCTCCTCATACGGTGCGGTTTGATGGCATCATCGACGGTAAAATATCGCCAAAAAAGCCCTTATTGCAATTGACCCTACAAACAAAATTACCCCAAAGTTGCTTTGCGAGCGTCTCAGGGCAGTATCCTGAATTCAATGCGCCGATTCAGCTGTCTGCCCTCTTCGGTGGCATTATCGCCGACCGGGCGGTCAGGTCCATACCCTTTCGTCTTAAGGCGTGCAGGGTCTACGCCATTGTTCGAAAGGTACGCGAACACTGCCTGAGCCCTCCGCTCCGATAACTGGCGGTTGTACGGGTCTGATCCCACGTTATCCGTATGTCCACCAATCTCCACGCGTATTTCCGGATTGTCCTGCAGAAAGCGTATAATCTTGTGCAGCTCGGTCCTGGATTTTTCTTTCAGGTCGTAACGATCCGTGTCAAAGAAGAGGTTCTTTAATACTGATACTGAACCGGCTTCCGCGCGGTCGAGCTGAATGTTCAGCACGATGGGTTCGAAATCCTCCACTTCCGAATAGTTGAAATTCAGACTTTGAAACAGGTATCCCTTTTTGCTCACATACAGCGCATATTCGGATCCCTGTGTGAGGACGATGAGGTATTCGCCCGTCACGCTATCCGAAACAACGACGGACTCCGGTTGGTTGGTATTGATGTCCACCAGTTCTATGTCGGCGGCCAGAGGTTTGCCTGTCTGCCGATCTGTGACAATCCCCTCTACATAGTTGCTACGGAATCGAAGACGATCTTCTTCCGGAATGATCACCTCCATGATCCGGCTGGATGCGTCTGCATCCTCGTGTACATAATATCCTTTTGTTCCGTCGGCGGTGATGTACAGGGAAAACTGGTCTTCATGATCATTGATCGGAGCTTCCAGGTTTTTAGGCGCCGACCACCCGCTACCCGTTTTCTCGACATAATAGATATCGTATCCTCCATACCCCGGCAGGCCATTCGACGCAAAGTACAATGTCCTGTTATTGGCATGGATGAAGGGTGATATCTCATCGAACTGCGTGTTCACACTCCTGCCGGCGTTAACGGCCTTCGTCCATTCATTGTTCTCATCAAGGTGTGTGACCCAAATATCCCTTCGGCCATATCCGCCCGAACGGTCTGAGACAAAGTACAGCGTCCGGCCATCCGCGGAAAGAGAGGGCTGCGATTCCCAGTCGGCGGTATTTACGTTTGGCCCAAGGTTCTTCGGTTTGGTCCACGTGTCTCCGATCTTCTCACTTTGAAAGAGATCGCAACTGCCGTATCCGGGACGACCCAAACACGAAGTGAAGATCAACTTTCGTCCATCGGCAGAAATGGTGCACGTTCCCTCATTCCACTGGGAATTGATGTTCTCTGAAATGGAGACGGGTGCCTGCCACCTTCCCTGTGCGTCTTTTCGCGACACGACGAGGTCTTCATCGTCGTCGCCTGAAGTTCCAAGACGCCGCGTAAAGATCAACTCCTGCTGATCAGCCGTAAGCACCGGAAAGTACTGAAGAGGAAATGCGTTTACCGTATCGCTGAGTTGTCGCTGCCGGTAATTCGACTTCGCAAGACGTGCCGTCGACGCAAACTCAACGCTCTTCAGCATCGTCATCGCACGGTTTAACTTGGGCTGGTTGCGCTTTTCTGCGGCTACAAATTTTTTCAGCATTTCACCGGCCTTCTCGTAGTTGCCGGTTGCGAGATAGGCTTCGCCGAGATCATACCAATACACCTTCTGGCGAGCGGGTTCGCGGGTAAGCGAAAGCCCTTTTTCAAAGTCGGCGATCGCGAGATCGTAGTTTTTCCGGGTAAAGTGTACCAAACCCCGGCGATAGTAGGCTTCTGCAAAATTCTTGTCGCGTCCAATGGCCTCATCCAGCAGCTGGATCGCCTGTTGGTGCTGTCCCCGAACGCGATAGTTGTCGGCTTCCTTGTAGAGCGCAATTGCCTTTTTTGAGCGGGTGCTCAGTTGCTCCTGTGCGTGAAGAGGATACACTGCGACTACCACAGCAAAAAGTAGAAAGACCGCCCGATTCATTCCCCAAAGCTACTAAAAGTGCAAAACAATGTTGCTCACGGCTAATTCAGGCCCTTCGAAGCCAATCATGGCGTTGATCAGCCTGAACGATTCGAACGACGGAATATCCTCCTTTCTTATTAGTAGCGGCCGGATTTTTCCCATATCGATGAGCAACTGGCGCTGCGTTCCCGGCAGTAGCGGATTCTGCGGCGTGAACCAGTCTCCCCCCCGGCGGAATGCAATATTTGCAATGGAGGTGTCCGTGACTTCGCCGTTATGGATAATCAGGATGTCATCACAGCTTCCGCGTAAGTTAAACCACCGATCTATCGCACTGCGGTCGCGAAACTTATGGGGATAGGAAATGGCATCGTCATGCACAGCCAAAAGTGTTTCAATGCGGCGCGGAGTGTAGGGAGTCAATTCGGAGCGCGCCGATGTTTCATCATATTCAACACGGCACTTCCACCATCCTTTCGCAGGAGGCTCTACCGATTCAAGGAGACGGGTCAGGTCGTGCGGCTGCCGACGGAACAGCGAACGAAAGGCATGATCGACCCGTCGCTGATGATACATCAGGTTGTGGAACACGCCATCCTGGCATCGGATCGATTCAATCAAAAGGGACATACACCTTGTCGATGGCTTCCTGGTATTCTGCTTCCGGTACACTCTGCGTCGTAATGCCTCCACCACTTCGGTATATCCAGCCGTCACCCTGGCGTTCGATATACCGGATCATGACGCCGCAGTCGAGGCGGTTTCCGTCGTGATATCCGAAAACACCGGTAAAGTATCCGCGATCGCTCTCCTCCGCCTCGCGAATCACTTCCAGTGTTCGGCGCTTGGGTGCACCGCTTACAGATCCTGCGGGAAGAAGTGCAATGAGAATTTCTCCTAACCGTGAGTGATAGTCATCCGGCAAACGACCTGCCACTTCGGAACTCACTTGCAAAAGATTCTTTCCAGTGGTCCTGATCTCTTCCACATATCGGAATCGGGGCACTGTAACACCCGTCGCCACCTGACTGAGATCGTTTCGGATCAGGTCTACGATTGTCACATGCTCGGCCAACTCTTTTTGGTCCGACAAAATCTTTTCCCGCGCATTGGGTACGCCCGCGTCGATCGTACCCTTCATAGGGAACGATCGGATGATTCCGTCGTCGATCCTTATGAAAGTCTCCGGGGAGAAAACGAGAAACTGGTCTTCGTACAACAACTTGTATTTTGCCCGACATACATGAAACAATTCGTGCAAGGCGCACGACAATTCCACTCTTGTGGGTATCGTGAGATTGGCAAGGTACGTATCGCCATAGGCCAAATGGCGGAATACCTTGTTGTATTTTTCACGATAAACCTGTTCCGGAATGGGATGTTTGTGGAGGAAGGCAGATGCTGACAATGGCGACGGACCCTGTGGGCTGGCATTGGAAAACCCGTTGATGTCGTACAGGATTTTGCCCGAGTCGATGTGATCAAGCGGAAAGGCCAGCGGCTTCTTCAACTCGAAATCTGTAATAAAAAGAAACGGTATCCTTCGCCGGCCCCAGTCGTTAACGACGGCTATGAATTCTGAAACGATTCCGTCACCGAACGTCACGGTATGTTCATGTACTTGTGTATCTGGAGTGAGATACTCCATTCCGGGTGTTGTTGAACGTAGCGCACGATCAGGGGCAGCATCTCCTTTTCTCTCGACCACTCCGGTTGAAGAAAAAGTTTACACGAAGGGCTGACCCTGGTGGCGTGTGTTTCGGCCCAGTCGAAATCACTCTTATTATAGACTACAATTTTTAGTTCATCAGCCTGAGCAAATACGGACGGATCGGGCGCCTTGAACTTTTTGGGCGACAGGCACACCCAATCCCATTTCCCCGTCAGCGCGTAGGCGCCTGAGGTTTCGATATGCGTACGGAGGCCGTGTTGTTGCAGCCGCTCCGTAAGCGGACCGAGATCATACATCGCAGGTTCACCTCCGGTGACAACCACAATGCGTGTACCGCTGGCTTCCGCCCTCGAAACCATTTGGTCAATGTCCACCGAAGGATGGCGGCTCGCGTCCCACGATTCCGGGACATCACACCATACACAGCCCACATCACAGCCGCCCAGGCGAATGAACCATGCCGCTTGTCCCTGATAATATCCTTCGCCCTGGATGGAATAGAATTCCTCCATAAGCGGCAAGGAGTTAGCAGGATGTGCCTTGGATGAAGACATGGTTACGATATCGTTTGCCCGGTTATACAAGCGTTATGCCGGTCAGGGGTTTCGCAATTCTGTGGCGCGCAGCGTATTCAGCAACAGCGACGCAATCGTCATGGGGCCTACACCGCCGGGCGTGGGTGTGATGAATGAGCATTTCGGTGCCACATTCTTGAAGTCCACGTCGCCAATGATAGCCCACCCTTTCGGGTACTGGGGTCCTTCCACACGCGTTGTGCCGATGTCGATAACAACGGCGCCCTCCTTTACCATATCGGCCGTAATCAACCCCGGCTTACCCACCGCTACCAGGAGGATGTCGGCCGCGCGCGTGTGAGCGGCAAGGTCTTTCGTGTACTTATGGCAGATCGTGACCGTGGCCCGACCCAGGTGTGCGAGCATCATGCTCAACGGCGCGCCGGCAATACGGCTGGCTCCGACCACGACAGCATGCTTACCTTCCATTTCGATATTGTAGCGTCGAAGAAGCTCCATTACACCGTACGATGTGGCCGGCATAAGCAGCGGGTTCTTCGATATGATGCTTCCGAAGTTTTGATTCGTAAAGCCGTCGACGTCTTTGTCGGGGCGGATCATTTCCGTGATCTTCTCTACAGAGATATGATCCGGCAGCGGAAGTTGCACGATGAAGCCGTCTACATCATCGTCGTTGTTCACATGATCGATGTGCTTCATCAGCTTTTCCTCGCTGATCGTATCAGCAAACCGCATCATGGTGTAGTGAAAACCTACCGACTTGCAGGCCTTCACTTTATTGTCGACGTAAGTCTGGCTGGCACCGTCGTCGCCTACCAGGATGATGGCCAGGTGCGGGACCTTCTTGCCCTGCGCCTTCCGCTCCGCGACCCGGAGCCTGATCTCTTCCTTGATGTCTGCAGAGATTTTTTTTCCGTCAATCCTGGTGTACGTAGTGGAGGTTACCATAGGTCAATGAGTGAATGAGTGAATGAGTGAATGAGCGAATGGGGTTAGGGGCAAAATGACTAAATGAGCGAATGATATTTGTACTGCCGGTCGCATTGCAAGGTTAATCTATTTTGAGGACGGCCATAAAAGCCTCTTGTGGGATTTCGACATTGCCAACCTGGCGCATGCGCTTCTTTCCTTTCTTTTGTTTCTCCAGGAGCTTTCGCTTACGGGAGATATCGCCACCGTAACATTTCGCGAGCACGTTTTTGCGTAAGGCCTTTACGGTTTCACGGGCGATGATCTTTTGCCCGATCGCAGCCTGGATGGCAATTTCGAACATCTGTCGGGGAATGAGCTCTTTGAGTTTTTCGCACAGCTTTCTTCCCCAGTCGTACGCTTTTGAGCGGTGAACGATGGCCGACAGCGCATCCACCCTGTCGCCATTTAGCATAACATCGAGCTTTACCATGTCGGACTCCCGGAATCCGATCAGGTGATAATCAAGGGAAGCGTACCCGCGGGATATCGTCTTCAGTTTATCGAAGAAGTCGAAGACAATCTCCGACAGGGGCATTTCGAAACTCAGTTCCACCCGGTCGGTCGTCAGGTAATGCTGATTTTTCAGAATGCCACGCTTGTCCATACAAAGCCCCATGATCGGACCGATGTACTCCGACTTGGTAATGATCTGGGCCATTATGAAAGGCTCTTCAATATGGTCCATGCGTGTTGGGTCCGGCATTTCCGACGGCGCGTTGATGAACTTAACCGACCCGTCCGTCATGATCGCACGGAACTGCACGGAAGGTACGGTCGTAATCACGGTCATGCCGAATTCGCGTTCCAGTCGTTCCTGCACGATCTCCATGTGGAGCATGCCGAGGAAGCCGCAGCGGAATCCAAATCCCAACGCTGCGGATGTCTCGGGTTCCCACACCAACGATGCGTCGTTGAGTTGAAGCTTCTCCATGGAAGCTCTCAGTTCTTCAAACTCAGACGTATCGACCGGATATATCCCCGCAAACACCATGGGCTTCACGTTCTCGAAACCCTTGATCGGTTCACCCGGGCGATCGACGTGCGTGATGGTATCCCCCACTTTCACTTCGCTCGCGACCTTGATGCCGGAGATCAGGTAACCGACGTTGCCTGCGCTTATCTCCTTTACCGGTTGTTGCTGTAACTTGAGAATGCCGATCTCGTCTGCGTCGTATACGCGCTTGGTCGCGATGAATTTGACGACGTCGCGTGTGCGTATCGTACCGTTAAAGACTCTGAAGTAGACCTCCACACCCCGGAAGGAATTATACACCGAATCGAAGATCATCGCCTGAAGCGGCGCGTTGGGATCACCTTTCGGAGCCGGGATGCGGTCGACAACAGCGTCGAGGATTTCGCGGATGCCGATACCTTCTTTGGCGCTGGCGGCGATGATGTCCTCGCGCTTACAACCGATCAGATCGACGATCTGGTCTGCCACCGAATCGGGATTGGCGTGAGGAAGGTCGATCTTGTTCATGACCGGGATGATCTCGAGGTCGTGTTCCAGTGCCAGGTACAGGTTGGAAATGGTCTGGGCCTCGATGCCCTGGCTGGCGTCGACCACCAGCAGGGCGCCTTCACAGGCCGCGATGGCACGCGACACTTCATACGAGAAATCGACGTGGCCCGGGGTATCGATCAGGTTCAGGGTGTAGGTCTGGTCACCGCGCTGGTAGTTCATCTGGATCGCGTGGGCTTTAATCGTGATCCCCTTTTCGCGTTCCAGATCCATGTTATCCAGTACCTGGGCCTGCATTTCGCGCTGCGTCAGCGTGCCGGTCGCCTCCAGCAGGCGGTCGGCCAAAGTGCTCTTGCCGTGGTCGATGTGGGCGATAATGCAGAAATTGCGGATGTTTTCCATACCCGGTCCTACTCCTCAGAATTTTTTTAGGAACTGCAAAAGTAGATATTATTTGCCGATCCTGAGGGAATGAAATGGCCCATTTTGGGCGCTTCGCTGGGGATTTTGGCGGGGAAGTCAGCGCTTGTAAACGACGCCGTTCTTCATGACGAAGACGACGTGTTCCAGGACGCGGATGTTTTCCAGCGGGTTGCCGCTGACCGCGATGATATCGGCATATTTTCCCGGCTCGAGGGCGCCGAGCTCGTCAGCCATTCCCAGGATAGCCGCATTGGTGACTGTGGCCGAACGAATCGCCTCCGAAGGCGGCATGCCGGCGTCTACCATATAGCCAAACTCGCGGGCATTCTGACCGTGCGGGCCCACCCCGCTGTCGGTGCCAAACGCGATCTTTACACCGCGTTTGTACGCCTTCGCGAATGTCCGCTGGATCTGCGGTCCAACCTCCAGGGCTTTGGGCACTACGAGTGGGTGGAAATAGCCTTCTTCTTTTGCCTTGTCGGCAACAAACTGTCCGGCCGATATCGTCGGGACATAATACGTTCCCTTCTGTATCATGAGGTCCATGATATCGTCGGTCATCATCGTGCCGTGTTCAATCGTAGTAATGCCTGCGCGAACTGCGCGTCGCATCCCCTCGGCGCCATGCGCGTGCGCAGCGACATGCATGCCGTAGTCGCGCGCCGTCTCCACAATGGCCTGAAGTTCAGCATCCGTAAATTGGGGTCCAGAGCCATCCTTTGCCAGGCTTAACACGCCTCCCGTGGCCGTGATCTTGATGAGATCTACACCATCCTTATAGCGCTGACGCACCGCTTTCCTCGCTTCATCAGGTCCGTTGATCACACCCTCGGCCGGCCCGGGATCACCCATAAGGTCCCTGCGAAATGCATTCGTCGGATCGGCATGGCCACCCGTTGTTGCAATGGACTTGCCGGCGGAAAATATGCGGGGCCCTTCAATGAGACCCTGGTTGATGGCGTTACGAAGGGCAGTATTCACGCCCGACCCGCCCAGGTCACGCACCGTGGTAAAGCCCGCGTACAGAGTTCTCTTGGCAAAGACAACGGAGCGGAAGGCAACGTCTTCTGGATTTAATGTGAACATATCCAGTTCCTCATCCTCCCTGGTTTCGCCCTCGAGGTGAACGTGCATGTCGATAAGGCCGGGCAGCACTGTAAGATTTTTCAGATCGATAAGGCTGTCGCCGGATGTTGGCGGCAGGTACCCGCGTTCTACGCTGGCGATAGAGTCGCCCTGGACGACGATCGTCCGCTCCGATAAGAGTCTGCCTGCCTTTACATCATAGATATGGCCGCAGTGCAGGAGTGTGCGCTGAGCACATGCGGGAAAGACGACGCAAAAAAGAAGGAGTGAACAGGCATATCGGATCATCGGGTGAGGTATTTCTTTGTTTCCGCTTCCAGTTTTTGTTTTTCATCATCGTCCATCTCGTGGGAAGGCACGTTCAACATCAGGTCGAAAAGTACGTCTTTTCGATAGCCGAGTTTTTCCGCGATAGTTGAACAGAACAGCATTTCCTCGCGAAACATCTTCTCGTCGACTTTCATCAGCTGAACGAGATGAAAAAGGAAATCGAATTTTTCGGAATCGGTCAGGTTGGAAGGAACGACAATCTCGTGCCGGCGGCCGATGATTTCCTCCATCTCTTTGGCCGACACTCCATTCGCCAACCCAATGTTCATGATGTAATTCTTCTCCCGGTCCGCAATCATTCCATCGATGGCGGCCAGGCTTACCAGCAACTTTACCTTCTCTATGGCGGTCATACCCACATTCTTTGAACCTCGGAAATTGTAAAATCCCTGCAGATATTCCAACAGATGAACTCACACAGGGGCCGTTTGTTGTATTGAATAGTGCCGGCGTGTTCGGCAAAAGCATAATTTTGG
>JAJJPK010000014.1:0-6918 GCA_032907565.1 Cyclobacteriaceae bacterium
GAGGGGGAAGTAGTTTCCCGACGAGGGGATTTCAGGAGCAGGAATAGTTGCAGATGCAGAGGCAGATGCAGGGGTGGAGGTGAATATTAAGGTGGCGGTGTTGAAAGTTGAACCGCAGTGTTGGAAGTTGAACCGCGGGGACGCGGAGATGGGGAGGTTATTTGTTAAGATCGGGAATGGGTGCGGAATATTCAGGAGTGTGACCTAGTGTTTGAAGACCGCGGAGGCGCCTGACGGCGACAATCCAATACACTTGGTCAATTCTTGTCGATCCCTTTCTGTTCACGAGAAGAATTCATCGTCTTTCCAATTTGCTGGATTGTTGATAATATAGTCTACAATTCGTTGGTATTCTTCGTCGTCCCTAATTATGTGGTCGTAAAACCGGCCTTGCCAGCCAAACGGAAATCCCAACCGCCTGGCATGCCGCGTTACGGCGGCCTTGTATGAGCGAAGAATGGTCGACAATGATCGGGGTTTCGGAGAAATCAGGGACATTTGTTCTTGCTTTGTCAATTCGGTGTCCGATTTCGTTCCGGTGGGGGATTGTAGAGACGTTGCATGCAACGTCTCTACATGACGCCCCCGATCCAGGTCGTAGTTTTCAATCTTGGGATAATTCAAATGAAGGATACCGTGAAGGTGGTTGGGCATCACCTGGTAAACGCCTAATTCAACATATTTTGTGTGGTTCTTGATTTCATGCCACATAATGTCTGCGATGACACCTACGTGCGACAGACGCATGGTCTTTTTTACAATCTTTCCGAAATAGTGCTCACGATTTTCAGTGCAAATGGTAATGTAGTAGCGACCATTCCGTGCATAATCCCACCATTCTGCCCGGGCGGAATCAACACGATACGTGTCAATAAATTTTTTCATTGTTTGAGAGGGTTTTTGAATTGTTGTGTCCCCGCCCGTAAATGGGACGTTGTAGAGACGTTGCATGCAACGTCTCTACAAACACAATTCCGTCCAGGGACTACCGCGAAAATAATTTTTTTCAACAACCATAAAATCCCACGTATGAAATATTTACGAATCATAATTCATAGATGTCCTCCCGTGCCGGTTGCGGCACCTGTGTCCTCCTTTAGCTCAATTTAGACGAGCGAACGTTGGGGCTGGCCGACTCCAACACTCCAACACTTCAACACAATTATTGATGTTGCCAACATCTCCCATTTGCGTTCGTCGTCATCCGGTTACAACGACTGCCAGCTTTGGTCATCGCCGTGCACTGGCGGGATGTCGTCTTCGCCGGTGTACTGTCTTTGTAAAGCGGTGTAACCTGGTTGGTCGACGGCTGAGGTTGGGTGTTGCCGGTGGTTGGAGATGATTCCGGTTCTTTGGTCACCGGTCTGCAGACACTGCATGGCGTATACCCGGTCTTTTTTGCCTCTTTTAACTCTATCTCAATACTGCTATACCGCAGGTAACGACAGTCCTTCCGATGATACTTCGCACCGGTCTTCGTGATGTAGACCTTTTGTGCGTCTGCATCACACGCTATGCCAGCAAACAGCAACAACCATAAAATCCCACGTATGAAATATTTACGAATCATAATTCATAGATGTCCTCCCGCGCCGCACACGACTGAGGCAATGAGTGAATGAGCGAATGAGTGAATGAGTGAATATGGCCATAGTTTGTGTCAGCGTCGTTGTTACCACTGTTAATCGTTTTTTCTCAGCACATACGTCCTCTCAGGCAAAAAACCATATATCACCACCGTATACCGTTTTATATTCTCGTCGTCCGGAAAATCCAAAGTGGTTTGTATCACGCGGATGTTGTTTTGGTAGGTTATTTTGACGTTTCGCATCTCGCCGTTGATGTCAGCTTCTTCCTGGGTGTGCGTCAACGGCATCGAGTTTTCAACTCTGTACCGGACCCGCCGGACGCCGTTTACCGTCGTGTCCGACAACAAAAACAAGATCGGATCCTCCATCCCGAAGGCGTTCGAAGGTGTCAACTCCTCCATGGCGATACCCAACGCGGCCTCGACGTTCTTCCGGGAACGGATGACGCTGTCCGGGGTGACCAAGGTGTAAACGTTACGGTAATACGATTTCGCTTCTCTGAACTCGGCATACACGTCCCGAAGGGGTTCCAGCGGCACCTGTAACCGTTCGATGTCGCCCAGCCCGTCGCGCGACACCGCCACAAGCGTCGACGCATGCCTGGTAATGAGGTCTTCTACCGTTGCCGCGACACTATACTCCTTCTCCGTTGCATCATAGAAACGCGCGCCTGTATACGCGCCGCCCGAAAGAATAACAGCAGTTGCAATCCCCGCGAACCACCGCCGCCGGCCTTTCCTTACGGCCGCGTGAGCCTCCTCACGCTTGCCTTTGTTTATCTCATTAACCAGGTATTCCACGAGGTAGCCTACGCCTTTCTCTGCCCTGAGCGCAAACCGGTCGGCGAGGTCGATGTCTTTTGCCGCCAAATCCTCCGCCGTCACGTCGTACAAAATCGGTAAGATCACCTTGTGGTCCGGCCGTTCCCTCGACATCAGGAGGTACAACTCCTTCATCGTCCAGTTCTTCGCCAGGTAGTTCTTGCTCAGAATGACGATACCATAGCGCGACGCGTGTAAACCTTCCAGTATCTTTTTGTTGATGCTGTCGCCCGTGTTGAGTTCTATGCCGGAATACCAGACTTTCAACCCGGCATCCTCGAGGCCGCGACATAAATCGTTGGCAATCGCAATCTTATCCTCGACGGCGTGCGAAATGAAGGCATCGTATTCGTAGCCCTTTCCCATAGTGGACATACCCGTATTTCGTCATCCGAACCAACGTTTGCCAATCTGATTTCCCTTCGGCCCTTTTTGGTTTCCGAAGGCTATCGCAGCAGTTTCAGACGGCGGGTCAGCTGCCGGTAGGAATCCTCGTTGATCTGCACGGCATGCGTCCCGAGGTGCACCACGCGCCCCTCGATGGAGGTGATCTTTTTCGTGTTGATGACGTAAGAACGATGCACGCGCATGAAATCCTTATGGCTCAGTTGGTCCTGGATGTTGTTCATGCTGCTCGACAGGGTGAGGGTCTTCTCTTCCATCACAATCCGGCAATAGGCACGCTCCGCCTTCAGGTAAACGATATCGGAGTACGACACCTTCTCGTATTTCTGGCTGTCTGTCCGGACAAAAATGTACTCAGGAAGCAACGTTCCCTGAGCACCGCGGCGCGCATTGTGGTTCGTGAAGGCAATGTCAATCGCCCGGATCAGGTCAGCCTCGTGGAACGGCTTGGCAAGGTAGTTAGCCGGAAAGGTCTTTTTGGCGCGGTTCACCGTACGGCTGTCGGTGTAGTCGCTCAGGTAGATGATCGGTACAGGCGAACGCTTCATGATCTTGGAGGCAACGGCGATGCCGTCAAGGGCGCCTTCCAACTCGATGTCCATCAATACGAGATCCGGGCGCCGCTCCTCGAACGTTTTAAGTGCTTCTTCGCCTGACCGGCATTTGCCGGTAACCTGCAACCCGTGCTTTTCCAACGAAGCAGCAATATCCTCCGCTACCAGCACGCTGTCTTCCACGATCAATACTTTAATGGGCTCCATTATGATAGGGGTATGGTCAATAGGTACTGTGTACCCTCTTGTGTCCTTATTTCGTACTTGCCCTTTAACTCACTCATCAGCATGTTCACGAGTTTCAACCCAAACGAATCACCGCGCGTCTCCTCTTCGGGACGGAGGCCGGTGCCGTTATCCGCGATGTCAATGCTGAGCGTGCCCTTTCCTTCCTGCTTCAGCCCTACGGTGAGGCCGGGCGAGGGATGATCCACGTACGCATGTTTAAAGGCGTTGCTGATCAGTTCGTTTATTACCAGTCCCAGTGGAATGGCTTTGTCAATGTCCACCTGGATAGGTTCCAACGTTAGGTCCAGCCGCATCTCCTTTTCATGGTATCCGTAGGCGTGGACGAGGTACGTGATGAGTTCTGTGATGTAGTCTTTAATGTTAATCGACCGCGCTGCATCGCTGCGTTCATACAGTTTGCGGTGAATGAGCGCCATCGCGTTGACGCGACTCTCACTGCTCCTCACGGCCTGCAACGCCTGTTCGTCGGTAAGTTGCTTCGCGTACAGACTCAACACACTGGAAAGCATCTGCAGGTTGTTCTTAACCCGGTGATGCAACTCGCGTAGGAGCGTCTTGATCTTTTCCTTGTTGCGCTGTTCGCGACGAAATTGCCAGTACACCAACCCAATGATGATTGTCGAAAGCACAGCCGCCAGCGACAAGCCGAACATCCATGCATTTTTTTCGGCAATCTGCAACTCTTGAAGGGCGCTTTCCTTTTCCAGCAACGCGATCTGCTTGTCGCGCTCCCCGACTTCATACGCGATCTGAATTCCAGCCAGCGCTTCAGCCTTTTCCTGGTTCATCAGGCTGTCTTTGACAACCATAAGCCGTTCGCTGTAACGGAATGCGTCCGCCGGACGATTCATTTCCTTTAATAACGCAATACGTAGCTCATAGCTAGACCGCAGTTCGTCGAGCAGTCCGAGCTCTTGTGCCTGATGCTCGGTGATGTCGAGATGCCGTGCTGCAAGCGCAAAGTCCTCTTTCATCAACGCCAGCCGCGCGAGGTTGTTCAGTGTGTAGATCTCACCCGCCTTGTTGCCGGTTTCTTTCTTAATTTCAAGCGACTCGCGAAAGAATTTTTCAGCCTCGCTCAACCGATTCGTTGCGAGCATTACTTCTCCCATGTTGTTGAGTGTACTGGCCATCCCGGGGCGATCGTTCGCCGATTTCAGGGCCAGAGCATGTTGATAATACAGCATGGCGCTGTCATATACTTTCGAGTCCTTGTAAAGATTGGCGATGTTATTGTACGACTGTGCCATGCCGCGCTGGTTGTTAGTCTGTTTCCGAGCTGCCAGCGCGTGGTGATGAAATTCAAGTGCACGGTGGAAGTCGCTAAGCTTGTGATAGATCAGCGCTATGGTGTTATAGCATGACCCCAGCGCCCGGAGTGAGTTGGCCTGTTTAAGATATGGCACGGCACCCAGTCCGAGTTCTAATGCTTTTTCATAGCAACTTCCGACGGAATATTTTATGGAGAGGTTGAGTCCGGCGACGGACGCTTTCTCCCCCATTTGCTGCCGACGAAACATCACCAACGCGCGATCGTAGTACAGTAGCGCGCTATCAGGTCTTCCCGCCGCGTAATGCACCATGCCGATGTTGTTTAAATGTTGTGCCGACAACGTGTCGTCTTTCGAAAGTCGGCTCAGGTGCAATGCCCGGCGGAAGTGATGCAACGCGCTGTCGTATTCGCGTTGTTTGTACAGATTAAAGGCGAGCTTGTTGTGGTATGACGCTTGAAGGGCATGGTCGCCGGCACTTTGGGCATTGCTCAACTGGGCGAGCAGGCTGTCGCCGGGTGACGCTAGCGTCAGGACGTATGCACAAAGGCAAGAGAGAAGCATTTTTTTGGTCCGGGGCGTAACAAGTTACGCAAAAAACCCGGAAGGCCCCTGAAGTAGGTCTTCGACCACTTCAGGGGATTTGGTTCCGGAGGTAACCGTGAAGCGGTCGTAGACCTGCTTCACGGATCATCTGGGGGCGGTTCACCGATGGGAATCGGTTCGTGGTCTGGTTCGGTGCGCGGTTCGATGATCTGCTCCGTGCAGCTCGCCATTCCCAGGGCCACCACGGCCAACAGGTATTTCAGGAATCTCATGGCTTGTGATTTTGAAGTGTGACATGCCTGTGCCGTGCGGGTCTGCTATCATGCCGCTGTCGCGACAGTCGCGGCTCGCATTGCGTGGCCTGCGGGCACAGGATTACCTTGTCATGAGGTGGGTGTCCTTACCGGCCTGCCGTGATGGCCCGTACCTCATGACGACGGGCAGCACGACAGCACCGGGTTGGACGTCAGACCGATCTGGTGTTCGAACGATGTGAAGTTGGGAAAGGGGCGTGTCGTTATTCGTCCGGAACTGTTCCTGTTTTTTCCTATTTTGTTCCTTGTTTTTCCTGAATTTTTCCCGAACCGATGGAGCTCACGATACAGCAAGTCGACAGACTATTGCGTGAAGTGTCACAGAAAAGCGGATATAAACTTGAGTACGCGAGCTTCGAGTACATCGCAGAGGCCATTGGCCAAGGGATGACAAAAAAATATCTGTATGAGAACCTTTACCTGAGGGTCCGTGATGCGAAAGTTAAATCAGCGAAGATCAGGCTGCAGGAAAACCGATTGAATGTCATCGCCGCGTATCTCGGGTACAACAACATTCGGGATTTCCGGGAAGGAAAGCGTGGTGAAGATCCGGTGTTATCCGGTCTGTTGGGAAATTATTATTGTTATGTACGGAGGAATTCGAAGGACACGGTTGTGTTCCGGTCGCCGGTGAGGATTAGTAAGAGCAGGGGGGAGTACGTGTTTGAGTTGCGTGGTCCAAGATGGACCTACAGGGGGGTCGTAATGTCATCGGATGGAAGTGTATTTGTCCTGATGAGGTCGGAATCAGGAAAGCAAATTCATCATGTTTACAGAATCGGAAAAGCCCAGCATCCGAAAGTCTTGCAGGGAATATTTTCTGGAGTATCAACGACCTTTGAGCCTATAGGGGGGCGCGTTGTCCTTGCTGCTGTAGATCAGCCTTTCGAAAAATTGGAGAACAAGGAATTGACACCTGACGATCTCAAGAAAGACAAAACGTTGGGCGCGCGCCTTGCTCGGTATTTTGGGAAGTATGAGGAGAATAATCTAAGAATTAACCCACCAATGGGATTTAATGAGGGAGATTTGTGAATTTTTGAACCACATAGATAGATAGGGCACATAGCTTTCACATAGAGAATATCTTATGTGACATCTATGTGCCCTATGTTCTCCTATGTTAGCGTCGTAGTCGGACGTCCTCTTTCTGGGGGTGAACAGTTCCC